>NZ_CAMHVK010000009.1:0-57521 GCF_946188615.1 Streptococcus mitis | reverse complement strand
AGTAAGACAGGAAAAGTATTAATCACTTACCCAGATAAGAGTACGGAAGAAGTGACGGTAACGGTAAACGTAACGCCACAAAAAGACGATTACGATCCACAGCCAAAAACACAAACGGTAGAACATGCTCAAGTACCATCTGCAAAAGATAGTATTGAAAATGTAAAAACGTTACCAGAAGGAACGACTTTTGGATGGAAAGATGGAAAAATTCCAGATACTTCAAAACATGGGGAGAAAAAAGGTGTTGTAACTGTAACGTATCCAGATGGAAGTACAGAAGATGTTGATGTTGTAATCACTGTGAATCCAGAAGATTTCAGTCCAATAGTTCCGATGGAGAAAGTACCAGTGAAAAATCCTGAGAACTTAAGTCCAGAAGAACAAGATAAAGTGAAAGAAAAAGTGACAAAAGCAAATCCAGGAAAAGACGTAACAGTTGATTCAAAAGGAAATGTAACAATTACAGATCCGGAGACAAAAGTAAGTCATGAAATTTCTCGAGATAAATTAGTTTTTGCATATGCAAAAGGTGAACCAGAAACTTCGGAAATCCCTGAATTTAATGGCGGAGTGAACGCACCAGATTCACCAATTCATGAAGTTCCAGAGTTTGCAGGTGGTGTCAATGGAGAACCGGAAACTCAAGAAATCTTGCCAGAGTTTAATGGCGGAGCGAATACACCAAATTCACCAACACATGAAGTCCCAGAATTCAATGGAGGTGTAAATGGTGAGCTTCCTAATCCAGTAGAAGTATCTAAAATTCAACTGATGATCACCAAGTGGGTTGATGAAAATGGTAAAGAATTGAAACCAGCAGATGCCAAAGCACCAAAGGTATTAGGTGAAGCCAATGAAGCATTTGAACATGGTGAAATTGAAGGGTATCTATTTGTAAGAACAGAAACTAAAGGTGATGTTGCAACTCACATCTTCAGGAAAGTGAGTCCAGTTAGACCAACAGGTGACGGTCAACAAAGACTAGCTACACCATCTGATGATACAAATCCTAGACCGGATATTGCTACCCCTGCTGAGGTGCCAGCTACTCAAGCGGCTGGACAACCAAGTCAAACAGTTGAAGTGCCTGCTCAATTGCAGAATGAAGTGTCAGAAACGAATCCATCCGTTTCTCAAACTCAAGCAGTATTGCCAAATACTGGTATACAAGGAGACCGTACTACAGGTACAGTAGGAGTTCTCTCTCTTCTTGGCGCATTTTGTTTGCTATTTGCCAAAAAGAAAAAAGACGATGAAGAGGAAGCTTAAATAGATGATCTCATCTGATCCTTGGTAGCTTTCCCTACATGAAGTCTTTGTAAATCAAAAAGAACTAGAAACATCACTCATTTGTGAGAACTCTAGTTCTTTTTTCGTATTTCAAGAAGTAGTCATTCAATTGTTGATAAATTGACTAGTTTTTTGATATATAGGACTAAAAGTCTGTTTAAAAATAACGATTAGTGATGACTAGATCACATTGACCAAATCTCGAGCTTGTTTTTCAAGTGAATTTAGGACTGATTCTTCGAGAACCAATTTTCCATCTGCCCAAGCAGAGTCATTAACACGTGCAGCAGTGAAATCGCCAATGATTTGTGTACGGATGAATGGCAAGAGGTCTTTGTAAATAGCGAAGAGTTGATCGTGACCTGCATTGGCTACAGATGATACTGTGACAAACTTGTCTTGAAGGGCAGAAGCGCCACGTGTATCAGACAAGTCAAGAGCGCGAGATAGCCAGTCAAGCAAGTTTTTCACAGTTCCAGGGATAGAGAAGTTGTAGACTGGAGAGAAGATCCAGATAGCATCCGCAGCGAGAACTGCTTCACGAGCAGCAGCTACAGCTGGATGTGTTGGAACTTCCAAATCTTGGCTGAAAAGAGGAAGGGCTGAATAATCAAGATAGCTAACTTCCACTTTACCAGCAAGTGCTTTCTCAGCTTCGAGCGCCATTTGGTGGTTGAAAGAACCTTGACGTAGTGATCCGACGATAAATAATACTTTTTTAGACATGATGTGTCTCCTTTTTCTTAAATTTCCGAGAACTCTCTCGTTGTTACGGAATATATTACAACAAAACAAAAGGACTTGCAAGAAATTTGCTCAGAGTTTATTTGAAAATTATAAAATTGCTGAAACTCTAGTCACTTGCCACTGGAAAAGTAAGAACTGTTTTTTGGATTCTGGTTTGCTTTGAAGGAAGAAATAATATAGGTTTGTTCTTGCATTCACTTGTAATAAAGCCCAATAGATGGTAAAATAGACGAGTGAAAAAAAGACAAAAAAAAGCAAAAAATAATCTACTGTGGCAGTATGGTCTAGGGATGACGATTTTGTTTGTGGTTATCAGTGCTTCCTTTCTGTATCTGGTTTCTCTCGGCATGAAACCCTATCAAACAGCTAAAAGTGAAGGAGAAAAATTAGCTCAGCAGTATGCAGGATTAGAGCAGGTTGATCAGGTTGATTTATACAATGGCTTGGAATCTTACTACAGTGTTCTTGGTCATAATAAACAGCAAGAAGCGCTTGCTGTCCTGATTGGTAAAGATGACCATAAGATTTACGTTTATCAGCTAAATCAGGGTGTTTCACAAGAAAAAGCAGAAGCTCTTTCTAAAGAAAAAGGAGCTGGCGAGATTGACAAGATTACCTTTGGCCGTTATCAAGACAAGCCAATCTGGGAAGTCAAGTCAGGCTCTGATTTTTATCTAGTAGATTTTGAAACAGGAGCATTGGTCAATAAGGAGGGCCTATGAAACTATCCAACCGTGTTTTAGAAATGGAAGAAAGTGTCACTTTAGCTAGTGATGCGAGAGCAAAAAAATTAAAAGCTCAAGGTAAGGATGTCCTTTTCTTGACCTTGGGACAACCAGATTTTCACACCCCTGAAAATATTCAGGATGCAGCAGTTAAAGCTATTCGAGAAGGACAGGCTTCCTTCTATACAGTAGCTTCAGGTCTACCAGAATTAAAAGCTGCGGTGAATACCTACTTCGAGCGCTACTATGGCTATTCTGTCGCAAGTAACGAGGTTACCTTTGCTACAGGTGCCAAGTTCTCCCTCTATACTTTCTTTATGGCTGTAATCAATCCTTTAGATGAGGTTATTATTCCAACTCCATACTGGGTTAGTTATGGAGATCAGGTCAAGATGGCAGAAGGGATTCCAGTCTTTGTTCAAGCTAAAGAAGACAATGATTTTAAAGTCACGGTGGATCAACTAGAACTAGTTAGGACAGATAGGACAAAGGTTTTGGTTCTCAATTCACCATCTAATCCGACTGGTATGATCTATACTCGTGAAGAATTGCTAGCTATCGGAAATTGGGCAGTTGAGCATGACATTCTGATTTTAGCAGATGATATATACGGTCGCCTTGTTTATAATGGAAATGAATTTGTTCCAATCTCAAGTCTATCAGAAGCAATTCGTAAGCAAACCATTGTTATCAACGGTGTATCTAAGGCCTATGCCATGACGGGTTGGCGAGTTGGTTATGCGGTAGGTGATCCTGAAATCATTGCAGCTATGAGTAAATTGACGGGACAAACAACTTCAAATTTGACATCTGTTTCTCAATATGCGGCTATCGAAGCCTTAACAGGACCACAGGATTCTGTTGATACCATGCGTAAAGCTTTTGAGGAGCGTCTCAATACCATTTATCCGCTATTATGTGAGGTCCCTGGTTTTGAAGTCGTTAAGCCACAAGGAGCCTTCTATCTCTTTCCAAATGTTAAAAAAGCCATGGAGATGAAAGGTTATACGGATGTGACTGACTTTACAACAGCTATTCTTGAGGAAGTTGGTTTGGCACTCATAACAGGAGCAGGGTTTGGAGCTCCAGAAAATGTCCGCCTCAGCTATGCGACAGACCTAGACACTCTTAAAGAAGCGGTTAAACGCTTGAAAGTATTTATGGAAAAATAAAAGAAAAAGAAAAGGAAAAATAATGACAAAACGTGTAACGATTATTGATGTAAAAGACTATGTTGGTCAAGAGGTGACGATTGGAGCTTGGGTTGCCAACAAATCAGGAAAAGGGAAAATTGCCTTCTTGCAATTGCGTGATGGAACAGCCTTTTTCCAAGGTGTAGCCTTTAAACCAAACTTTGTAGAGAAATTTGGTGAAGAAGTGGGGCTTGAGAAGTTTGATGTTATCAAGCGCTTGAGCCAAGAAACGTCTGTTTATGTGACAGGAATTGTCAAAGAAGACGAACGTTCTAAATTTGGTTATGAGTTGGACATTACAGACATCGAAGTGATTGGTGAATCTCAAGACTACCCAATCACACCAAAAGAACATGGAACAGATTTCTTGATGGACAACCGTCACTTGTGGCTACGCTCCCGTAAGCAAGTAGCGGTGATGCAAATCCGTAACGCTATCATCTACGCAACTTATGAGTTCTTCGACAAGAACGGCTTCATGAAGTTTGATAGTCCAATCCTTTCAGGAAACGCGGCAGAAGATTCAACTGAACTTTTTGAAACTGACTACTTCGGAACTCCAGCCTACTTGAGCCAATCAGGGCAGCTTTATCTAGAGGCAGGTGCGATGGCTCTTGGTCGTGTCTTTGACTTTGGTCCCGTATTCCGTGCTGAAAAATCAAAAACACGCCGTCACTTGACTGAGTTCTGGATGATGGATGCTGAGTACTCATACTTAACACATGATGAGTCGCTTGACTTGCAAGAAGCTTATGTAAAAGCTCTTCTTCAAGGTGTTCTTGACCGTGCTCCTCAAGCCTTGGAAACATTGGAACGTGATACAGAACTCTTGAAACGCTACATTGCAGAGCCATTCAAACGCATCACTTATGATCAAGCCATTGACCTCTTGCAAGAACATGAGAATGATGAAGATGCTGACTACGAACATCTTGAGCATGGTGATGACTTTGGTTCACCACATGAAACTTGGATTTCAAACCACTTTGGTGTGCCAACATTTGTCATGAACTATCCAGCAGCCATCAAGGCCTTCTACATGAAACCAGTTCCTGGAAATCCAGAGCGCGTGCTTTGTGCAGACTTGCTCGCTCCAGAAGGCTATGGGGAAATCATCGGTGGTTCTATGCGTGAGGAAGACTACGATGCCCTTGTGACTAAGATGGATGAACTTGGTATGGATCGCACAGAGTACGAATTCTACCTTGACCTTCGTAAATACGGTACAGTTCCTCACGGAGGATTTGGTATCGGTATCGAACGTATGGTAACCTTTGCAGCAGGAACAAAACACATCCGTGAAGCTATCCCATTCCCACGTATGTTGC
The DNA here is from genome assembly GCF_946188615.1 of Streptococcus mitis. Lineage (GTDB taxonomy): Bacteria > Bacillota > Bacilli > Lactobacillales > Streptococcaceae > Streptococcus > Streptococcus mitis_BZ. The sequence goes on along the minus strand of NZ_CAMHVK010000009.1, from coordinate 52,235 downwards.
ACCGTATTAAACCGTAAAAATAAAATAAAAAAGTTATTATAATAAAAAGAAGGTGAATCCCTTCTTTTTTTGAACTTTGGGTACAAAAATAATGTACAAAAAACGAGAATATATATAGCGTTTTGGTTGACTAGTTGTAAAAATGTATGGTAAAATTGGCTCATGAATATTGTGTTGTTGTTTCGTTAAAGAAGGTGTTCTTTAGCAGGAAAGTCAGGGAATATGAAGAACTCCAACCTTATTCTAAATAAACATATATATAAAAAAGGAGAAAAAATGTATTCAAGAATGGAGAAATACCATGGTAGAAGAGCTCAGCGCTTTTCTATTCGTAAGTATAGCTTTGGTGCCGCTAGTGTTCTATTGGGAACTGCTCTTCTTTTAGGAGCAAATGCTGTTAAAGCTGATGAGACAAGTACTGCTTCTACAAAAACTCCAGAAGTTACAAATTCTGATAAACAGAAAACTGATTCAGCCATAACAACACCAGTTGTTGAGGAACTTCCAGAATTAAAGATTGATGCTGTAAAAGCAGATGAAAAACCTGAAGTTAAAGAAGATGCTAAAACTGAAGCTAAACCTGTAGCAGAAAAAGAAGTTACCGATAAAGCTGCAACAGAAAAATCTGATAAAGGGCAAGCTGACAAAAAAGAAGTAGCTAAAGAAAAAACTGACAAAGAAACACCTGAAAAAGCTGCAACAGAAAAAGCACAAGATGAAGTGAAGACAGTTCTTACTCAATTGACTTCAGAAGCTGATGTTATGGGCACAGTAGCCTCAAACTTCTCAGATAAAGAAGTGAAAGATGATGCATCTAAACAAAAATTATCAGCTGCAATTGCTACAGTGAAGCTTGAAGCAGTAGCGTCTAAAGGATTGCTTTCATCTGATGCTTCTAAAGACCAAATGGTAGCTCAAGTGAACCGTCTTTCTGCCGCAATCGAAGCAGTTTATACGGAAATGAAACGTGCTGGCCATGCAGGTAAAGTAGAATCGGTATTAGCTGCTACTGCATCAAAAATTACAGGTAAAGATGTTTTTAAAGATGGAGAAACAGTTAAAGCTGTAACAAACGCTTATGTTGATATGAATGCAGATAATACGGCTCCTACAGGATGGGGATTTGATACTACTATTAGTACATCAACTCTTAAAGCAGGTTCTATTACAAAAATTGAACTTACTAACTTAGCTGAGTTAGGTGCTGGTTTGGCAAATAATACGGAAATCAGAGCGACTGATGGAACAGTAGTTGGTAAAGTTAAATCTATCGACTTTAAAACAACTACAGGAAACAACAATAATAAATCTGTACCATATTGGGCACAACGTACACAACGTGGTATGACTTATGACCAACGTGTTGCTGAGCAACCAGCGGTAGCTAACGAAACTGGAACATATACTTACAACATCGAGTGGAACGATAAAGTAAAAGACTATCCGAATGTGTCGTTTGGAGCGAGTAATTTATCGGGTGATGGATATTTAGCTCCACAAATTTCAAAAGACACTCCGTATACAGCGACTATTAAAATTGATGGGCGTACAGTTCTGGAACATACTTATACAAGAAAAGGTCAACAACCTAGCTATCAAAAACAAGGTACTAGTGCATCACTAAGTGAAAACAATGGATTGACATACCTTAACAATGAGCAAATAGGTAGAAGTGATTCAATCGTATTAAAAACTGATTCAGATGTTCGTTATGGAGTAGGATCTAAATTTACAATCAAACTTCCAAATGCAGATTTTACTGAATTCAAAGAACTTGAAGGAAGTTCTAACTTTGTAAATGGATTAAATACAGCGTCTACTATTAACCCTAATAAAGGAGATAGTATTACATATCGCCCGCAAAACCGTTGGTCTAATGCTAGAGCTAATGAAAACAATGTATGGATTTTACAAGATGGTCGAGATACTGGTTTTACATTAACACCTAGATTAATTTCACCAACGGAATTAGAACTTACTGTTACAGAAGGAACTATTCAAGAAGATTCTATAGTCTCTATGCCTCTTCAATCTTTAGGTATTGAAAAAGTAATAAAAGACAAAACTCTAACAAGTGAATATTCTAATATTACTTATGAAAATGGATTAATTAAACAAGGTTATGTAGGAAACGATAAAACTGCAGCAACTCTTACTGTATCAGGTGGAGAATCTATTAACGGTGAGAAAGAAGATGTTATAACTACAGTGCCAAACGGTTGGAGTGTTAAAGGTGATGGTAAAGTTCAAGGTGAGCCACCAACAGGTGCTGTTGTTAGAACATTCAAAGATTTAGTGACAGGTGAAGTTATAGGTTTTGAACCAACAAGATATACGGGGAATATTCCTTTAAGTGAAGATGGTTCAAAAGATTATACTAATGTACTTGGAAACAAATATGATGTAAGTAATGATCACGTAGACTTAGTTAAAGAAGTTAATGGAGAAGAATACATTCTTGCAGATCTTCCTCCTGAAAACGTAAAAGGAACACTAAGTGTTACGAAGACAAGAGCAAGAGATTTATATTCTGAAGAAGAATTAAAAGCTAAAGGTATAAATGGATCTGCATTTGTTACCCCAGCAGAGTATGATTATGTTAAGAAAACAAAAGTAGAAGAAGTAAACCGTACAATTAAATTTGTATACGCTGACAATGTTGCAAGCTTAGCGGGTACAGAAGTATTCCCATCACAAAAACAAACTGTAAGTTACACAGGTTCAATCAAGTTAACTGCACAAGGTAAAGCGGTAATTAACTCTGAAGACAAACCAGTTTATATTAACTGGAAAGGAACTAATGGTCAAAGTACTGATCTTCCAGAACTTGCAGTACCTCAAAAAGAAGGATATATCGCAAGTGTTGAAAAAGTACCAGTACAAGCAACAACAGCTACAGATGAAGATTACGAATATGTTGTTAAATATACAGCAATCCAAAAAGCGAAAACAACATTTGTAGACGAAAAAGGAAATGCAATTCCAGGGGTAGCTGAAATTACTGAACAAGGTGGATCAGAAACTCCATTAACAAAAGAAGCTGATGTTAAAGCTAAGATCAAAGAACTTGAAAACAAAGGATATGAATTAGTATCTAATACATACCCAGAAGGTGGTAAGTTCGATACGGATAAAGATACAGATCAAGAGTTCAAAGTAATACTTAAACAAAAAGAAGTTACAGTAACACCAGATCAACCAAAAACACCAGGAACTCCAGTAGATCCAAACAACCCAGACGGACCTAAATACCCAGCTGGCTTGGAAGAAAAAGATCTAAACAAAACTGTTACACGTACGATCACTTATGTGTACGAAGATGGAACTCCAGTGTTAAATGAAGATGGAACACCAAAAACAGTAACACAAGAAGCTACATTCACACGTGAAGCAAAAGTGAACTTGGTAACAGGAGAAGTTACATACGGAGACTGGACACCAGCACAAGACTTAGCTGAAGTTAAATCACCAGTAGTTAAAGGATACTTAGCTGACAAAGCAAGTGTTCCTGTAGTAACTGTAACTGGAGATTCAAAAGATACTACAGAAGTAGTAACCTACAAACCAATCGGTTCATGGATTCCAAACATTCCAGGACAACCAACAAATCCAATCAAGTATCCAAATAATCCAGATGATCCAACAAAACCAGGTAAACCAACAGAAACATTACCATACGTAGAAGGATTCACACCTAAGGATAAAGATGGAAATCCACTTAAACCAGTAGATCCAAACAACCCAGAAGAAGGATATGAAGTACCAAATCTTCCATCAGATCCAAGTCAAGACACTCCAATCGACTATGTAAAAGATACGCAAAAAGCGAAAACAACTTTCGTAGATGAGAAAGGAAATCCAATTCCAGGTGTTGACGCTATTACTGAAGAAGGCAACTCAGATACACCACTTACAAAAGATGCTGAAGTAAAAGCTAAGATCAAAGAACTTGAAAACAAAGGATATGAATTAGTATCTAATACATACCCAGAAGGTGGTAAGTTCGATAAAGATAAAGATACAGATCAAGAGTTCAAAGTAACACTTAAAGCTAAAGAAGTTACAGTAACACCAGATCAACCGAAAACACCAGGAACTCCAGTAGATCCAAACAATCCAGATGGACCTAAATACCCAGCTGGATTAGAAGAAAAAGATCTAAACAAAACAGTAACACGTACAATCACATACGTATATGAAGATGGAACTCCAGTGTTAAATGAAGATGGAACACCAAAAACAGTAACACAAGAAGCTAAATTCACACGTGAAGCTAAGGTCAACTTGGTAACAGGTGAAGTGACTTACGGAGATTGGACTCCAGCTCAAGACTTAGCTGAAGTTAAATCACCAGTAGTAACAGGTTTCTTAGCTGATAAAGCAAGTGTTCCAGTAGTAAATGTAACTGGAGATTCAAAAGATATTACGGAAGTAGTAACATACAAACCACTGGGTTCATGGGTACCAAACATCCCAGGTCAACCAACAGACCCAATCAAGTATCCAAATGATCCAACAGATCCAACAAAACCAGGACAACCAACAGAAGTAGTACCATACGTCCCAGGCTACACACCTAAGGATAAAGATGGTAATCCGTTGAAACCAGTGGATCCAAACGATCCAACTAAAGGATATGAAGTACCAAGTGTCCCAACTAACCCAGGTGAGGATACACCGATCAACTATGTGAAGGATACACAAAAAGCTAAAACGACTTTCGTAGATGAAAAAGGAAATCCAATTCCAGGTGTTGACGCTATTACTGAAGAAGGTGACTCAGACACACCACTTACAAAAGAAGCTGATGTAAAAGCAAAAATCAAAGAACTTGAAAACAAAGGTTATGAATTAGTTTCTAATACATACCCAGAAGGCGGTAAGTTCGATAAAGATAAAGACACTGATCAAGAGTTCAAAGTAACGCTTAAGGAACGTGTTGTACCAGTTACACCAAATCAACCTAAAACACCAGGAACACCTGTAGATCCAAACAACCCAGATGGACCTAAATATCCAGCTGGCTTGGAAGAAAAAGATCTAAACAAAACTGTTACACGTACAATCACTTATGTGTACGAAGATGGAACTCCGGTATTAAATGAAGACGGAACACCAAAAACAGTAACACAAGAAGCTAAATTCACACGTGAAGCTAAGATCAACTTGGTAACAGGTGAAGTGACTTACGGAGATTGGACTCCAGCTCAAGACTTAGCTGAAGTTAAATCACCAGTAGTTAAAGGGTACTTAGCTGATAAAGCAACTGTACCAACTACAAAAGTAACTGCAGACTCAGAAGATACTACAGAAGTTGTAACATATAAACCACTAGGTTCATGGGTACCAAACATCCCAGGACAACCAACAGACCCAATCAAGTATCCAAATGATCCAACAGATCCAACCAAACCAGGACAACCAACAGAAGTAGTACCATACGTCCCAGGCTACACACCTAAGGATAAAGATGGTAATCCGTTGAAACCAGTGGATCCAAATGATCCAACTAAAGGATATGAAGTACCAAGTGTCCCAACTAACCCAGGTGAGGATACACCAATTAACTACGTAGCGAACAAAGCTAACCTAGTAGTTAAATATGTAGATGAAAAAGGCAAAGACCTTCTTCCTGCAGAAACTACAGAAGGTAAAGTAGGCGATGAGTACGCTACAAGTGGAAAAGTTATCAAGGGTTATGTTCTTGTTCGTGTGGATGGAGAAGCTAAAGGTAAGATTGGTAAAGATGGTTCAACAGTAACTTATGTTTACAAACCACTTGGTTCATGGGTGCCAAATATCCCAGGTCAACCAACAGATCCAATCAAGTATCCAAATGATCCAACAGATCCAACCAAACCAGGTAACGACAAACCAGTTCTTCCATACGTCCCAGGCTACACACCTAAGGATAAAGATGGTAATCCGTTGAAACCAGTGGATCCAAACGATCCAACTAAAGGTTATGAAGTACCAAGTGTCCCAACTAACCCAGGTGAGGATACACCAATTAATTACATTCCAAATGTAACTCCAAATGGGGATCAGAACGGTTATACTCCACAACCAAAACCGCAACCTGAACAAGTTGTGACTTACTATGTAGACGAAAATGGTAAAGATATCGCACCAAGTGAAAAAGGAGCACAAGCTCCAAAAGGAATTTCAGGTTACGAATACGTAACAACTACGAAAGACCCTAATGGAAATCTTGTACATCATTACAAGAAAGTGGCAACACCACAACCTGTTCCATCAACACCAGAGACTCCTGAACAACCAGTAGCTCCAGTGCAACCGGAACAACCAACAACTCCAACCCAACCTGCTGTTCCAACACCAGCTGAAACATCAGTAGCAACTGATTCAGCTACTCAACCAGCAACACCTAAATATGTTGATGGTCAAAAAGAATTGCCTAACACAGGTACAGAAGCTAACGCTAGTCTTGCAGCGCTTGGACTTCTTGGAGCCCTAGGTGGATTTGGACTTCTTGCTCGCAAGAAAAAAGAAGACTAAAAACTCATAGTTTTTGAGAAGATGATTCGTCATCTTCTTTTTTTATTTCGGTGTTTTTACTTGCGTAAAAAATTTTTTTCTAGTATAATAATTTATTGTGAGCGAACCTCACTTACCCCTTGCAAAGTCTTGGGGTCATTAGACCAAAAGGAGGAACATATCAATGGCTAAATACGAAATTCTTTATATTATTCGTCCAAACATTGAAGAAGAAGCTAAAAACGCTTTGGTAGCACGTTTTGACTCTATTTTGACTGACAACGGTGCAACTGTTGTTGAATCAAAATCTTGGGAAAAACGTCGTCTTGCATACGAAATCAAAGATTTCCGTGAAGGACTTTACCACATCGTTAACGTTGAAGCAAACGACGACGTAGCTCTTAAAGAGTTTGACCGTCTTTCAAAAATCAACGCTGACATTCTTCGTCACATGATCGTCAAAACTGACGCGTAAGAAGGTAAACTATGATTAACAATGTTGTACTTGTAGGGCGTATGACACGTGACGCTGAGTTGCGTTATACCCCATCAAATGTAGCAGTTGCGACTTTTACTCTTGCAGTAAACCGTACATTTAAGAGTCAAAATGGCGAACGTGAGGCTGATTTTATCAATGTCGTTATGTGGCGCCAACAGGCTGAAAACCTTGCTAACTGGGCTAAAAAAGGCTCACTTATCGGGGTGACAGGTCGTATCCAGACTCGTAGTTACGATAACCAGCAAGGACAACGTGTCTACGTGACAGAGGTCGTGGCTGAAAATTTCCAAATGTTGGAAAGCCGTAGTGTGCGTGAGGGTCATACAGGTGGAGCTTACTCTGCACCAACTGCAAACTATTCAGCGCCTACAAATTCAGTACCAGACTTTTCACGTGATGAAAATCCATTTGGAGCAACAAATCCATTGGATATTTCAGATGATGATTTACCATTCTAATGGACAACTAAAATTATAAAGGAGAAAAAACATGGCTCAACAACGTCGTGGCGGATTCAAACGCCGTAAAAAAGTTGATTACATCGCAGCAAACAAAATTGAATATGTTGATTACAAAGATACTGAGCTTCTTAGCCGTTTCGTTTCAGAACGTGGGAAAATCCTTCCTCGTCGTGTAACAGGAACTTCAGCTAAAAACCAACGTAAAGTAACAACAGCTATCAAACGCGCTCGCGTAATGGCTTTGATGCCTTTCGTAAACGAAGATTAAAAAAGAGGTCCGGGTGGACCTCTTTTTCAGACCCGGTTGGGTCTTTTTTTTTTCATGAGCTAGAAAACAAGAAAGCGAATTAAGACCTGGTTGGGTCTTTTTTCACGAGATAGTTTTTTTCTGACCTTGGCGTGCTATAATGGTAATAGAAAGAGTAAAGGTGGGTAAGTCAAAGATGAATTGTACGATTAGAAATATGATTAAGTCTGATATTGAATCCTTATCTCATGGATTTATGAATCAAGGTTGGCCTGCTAGAGAAGAAATTTTGGCTAGATATTTTCTGGAACAGGAAAGTGGGGAGAGAGAAGTTTTAGTTGCAGAGATTGATGGTGCTGTAGCGGGCTACATTACCATTTTGCCCTCTGCTAAACATGGTCCTTTTGCAGAAGTCTATCCAGAATTATCAGATTTTAATGTGTTTGAGCATTTTCGAAATCAAGGGATTGGGAATCAACTGCTAGAAGAAGCAGAAAAACGAGTCAAGTTTGTTTCGAGTAAGGTCACTCTTGGTGTAGGTTTGCACTTAGGCTATGGCCCTGCCCAGAGATTGTATATCAGACGGAGCTACATTCCAGATGGTACAGGTGTCTGGTATAGAAATAAACCGCTAGAAATGGGTGCAAGTTGTCAAAACGATGATGATTTAGTTTTATACTTATCCAAGGACTTACAATAAAACGGGAAACTTTTTGAAAATAGGGGATTTAGCTACTTTATGGTATAATGGAAAGAGTTAGATTGAAAGAGGTAGTGAGATGGATGCCAAATTAAGATACAAGGCAAAGAAAATCAAGATTGTCTTTTTTGATATTGATGATACATTGAGAAATTCCAAGACGGGTTTTATTCCAGCTTCAATCCCAACTGTTTTTAAGCAATTACGTGAGAAAGGAATTTTGACAGGTATTGCTTCTGGACGAGGGATTTTTGGTGTTGTGCCAGAGATTCGTGAGCTCAAGCCTGACTTTTTTGTGACCTTAAATGGGGCCTATATCGAAGATAAAAAAGGTCAGGTTATTTATCAACATCAGATTGAGAAGTTAGATGTTGAGGAGTATATCTCTTGGGCCAAGCAAGAGGGAATTGAGTATGGTTTGGTTGGGAGTCATGATGCCAAGTTGTCGACTCGCACCGATATGATTAGTGAAGCTATCAATCCAATTTACCCCGATTTAGATGTAGATCCTGATTTTCATGAAAAAGAAGATATCTATCAAATGTGGACTTTTGAAGATAAAGGAGATGACTTGCACTTGCCTGATAGTCTCTCAGACAAACTTCGCATGGTTCGTTGGCATCAACATTCGTCTGATATTGTTCCGATTTCAGGCTCCAAAGCGACGGGGGTGGAAAAGGTTGTGGAACACCTTGGCTTGAAACCAGAGAACGTCATGGTTTTTGGAGATGGGCTGAATGACTTGGAACTCTTTGATTATGCTGGAATCAGCGTTGCCATGGGAATTTCTCATGATAAAATTAAAGAAAAAGCAGATTTTATTACAAAAACATTAGAAGAAGATGGCATTTTTGATGCCTTAGAAGGATTTGGTATGGTAGAAAAAGAATTGCATTTCCCACAAGTAGACATTGAAACAGTAGAAGGTCCTATCGCGACTATTAAGACTAATCACGGAGACTTGCGTATCAAGCTCTTCCCTGAACATGCTCCTAAAACAGTGGCTAACTTTGTAGCTCTTTCAAAAGATGGCTACTATGATGGTGTCATTTTCCACCGTATTATCAAGGACTTTATGATTCAAGGTGGAGATCCAACTGGAACTGGTATGGGTGGCGAGTCAATCTACGGCGAATCTTTTGAAGATGAATTCTCAGAAGAACTTTACAATATCCGTGGTGCCCTTTCTATGGCCAATGCTGGTCCAAATACCAACGGCAGCCAGTTCTTTATCGTCCAAAATCAACACCTGCCATATTCTAAAAAAGAAATTGCTCGTGGTGGTTGGCCAGAACCGATTGCGGAAATCTATGCCAACCAAGGAGGAACTCCTCACCTAGACCGCCGTCACACTGTTTTTGGTCAGCTAGCTGATGAAGCTTCTTACGCTGTCTTGGATGCCATTGCTGCTGTTGAGACAGGAGCTATGGACAAGCCAGTTGAAGATGTCGTGATTGAAACAATTGAAATCGAGGACTAAGATGAAAATCGGTGATAAGCTAAAGGGCCGTATTACAGGGATTCAGCCCTACGGAGCCTTTGTTGAGCTAGAGACGGGTGATACGGGGCTGATTCACATTTCAGAGATTCGGACAGGCTTTATTGAAAATATCCAAGAAGCCTTGAAAGTCGATGAAGAGGTTCAAGTTCAAGTAGTGGATTTAGATGAATTTACAGGGAAAGCTAGTCTTTCTATCCGCACTTTGGAGGAAGAAAAGCACCAGTTTCCGAGACGGCGACGCTTTTCAAGCGACCGTTTTAACTACGGCTTTGCGCCTCTTAAACGAATGATGCCAATTTGGACCAAGGAAGCCCTTCAACATTTGAAGAATCAGAAGCACTAGTTAGAAATTTCTATCTTTTGTAATGTTAATATAAATTTGCTATAATAGGACCATGGAAGAAGAACAATTATTAAAATCAGGAGAGCGCATTAACCAGCTCTTTTCGACAGATATTAAAATCATTCAAAATAGAGAGGTTTTTAGCTATTCGGTGGATAGTGTTCTCTTGTCACGTTTTCCACGTTTTCCTAAGAAGGGCTTGATAGTGGATTTTTGCGCTGGAAATGGAGCGGTAGGGCTATTTGCTAGCACTCGGACTCAGGCACAGATTTTGGCTGTTGAGATTCAGGAGCGTTTGGCGGATATGGCTGAACGCTCTGTCCGTTTGAATGGTTTAGAAGAGCAGATGGAGGTCATCTGTGATGATTTGAAAAATATGCCTGCTTACATCCAGGGAAGTAAGGTGGATATGATTTTGTGTAATCCGCCCTATTTCAAGGTAGATCCTCATTCCAATCTGAACGAGAGTGAACATTATCTCTTGGCGCGACATGAAATCACGACCAATTTGCAGGAAATCTGTCGTAGTGCCCAGAGTATTCTCAAATCCAATGGACGCTTGGCCATGGTTCATCGTCCTGATCGACTTTTAGATATCTTGGACAGCTTACAACGGCATAATCTAGCTCCTAAGCGCCTGCAGTTTGTTTATCCAAAAAGAGAAAAGGAAGCCAATATGCTTTTGATTGAGGCTATCAAGGATGGTTCAACAAGCGGTTTTAAGGTATTACCACCTCTCATTGTTCACAATGATGATGGCTCTTATACGCCTGAACTTGAAGAGATTTATTATGGATCATAAGGCTTATATGTACGTGCTGGAGTGTCGTGACGGATCCTACTATACAGGCTATACGACTGATGTGAGAAGACGCCTCGCTGTCCACAATAGTGGGAAGGGAGCCAAATACACACGAGCACGCTTGCCAGTCAAACTTATCTATGCTCAAGGTTTTGCCAGTAAGGAAGAAGCCATGTCAGCTGAAGCCCTTCTCAAGCGTAAGAAGAGGCCACAGAAGGAAAGATTTTTATCTGAAAATCAAGATAGAAATTTGCTCATACTCAATGAAAATCAAAGAGCAAACTAGGAAGCTAGCCGTAGGCAGTACTTGAGTACGGCAAGGCGAAGCTGACGTGGTTTGAAGAGATTTTCGAAGAGTATCAGTTATTTTGAAGAATCGTGAGGAGCCCTTTGACTCCTCTTACTTTTGTCAAAAAGCGAAAAAAATGCTACAATAAAGAGAATAAACAAAATGAGGTATTATCATGTCTAAGATTCTAGTATTTGGTCACCAAAATCCAGACTCAGATGCCATCGGGTCATCTGTAGCCTTTGCCTACCTTGCAAAAGAAGCTTATGGTTTGGATACGGAAGCTGTTGCCCTTGGAACTCCAAATGAAGAAACAGCCTTTGTCTTGAACTATTTTGGTGTAGAAGCACCGCGTGTCATCACTTCTGCTAAAGCAGAAGGTGCAGAGCAAGTTATCCTGACTGACCACAATGAATTCCAACAATCTGTATCAGATATCGCTGAAGTAGAAGTTTATGGTGTTGTGGACCACCACCGTGTGGCTAACTTTGAAACTGCAAGCCCACTTTACATGCGTTTGGAGCCAGTTGGTTCAGCGTCTTCAATCGTTTACCGTATGTTCAAAGAACATGGTGTAGCTGTGCCTAAAGAGATTGCTGGTTTGATGCTTTCAGGTTTGATTTCAGATACCCTTCTTTTGAAATCACCAACAACACACCCAACAGATAAGGTTATTGCTCCTGAATTGGCCGAATTGGCTGGTGTTAACTTGGAAGAGTATGGTTTGGCTATGTTGAAAGCTGGTACAAACTTGGCTAGCAAATCTGCTGAAGAATTGATTGACATCGATGCTAAAACTTTTGAATTGAACGGAAATAATGTCCGTGTTGCCCAAGTAAACACAGTGGACATCGCTGAAGTTTTAGAACGTCAAGCAGAAATTGAAGCTGCAATGCAAGCTGCCAACACAGCAAACGGCTACTCTGACTTTGTCTTGATGATTACAGATATCGTCAACTCAAACTCAGAAATCTTGGCTCTTGGTGCTAACATGGGCAAGGTTGAAGCAGCCTTCAACTTCAAACTTGAAAACAATCATGCCTTCCTTGCTGGTGCCGTTTCACGTAAGAAACAAGTGGTACCTCAATTGACTGAAAGCTTCAATGCTTAAGATTTTGAGTGCTAATTCAAATTAGGAAAGGCTAGTTTGCCTTATATCGAAAGGAGTTTCGGCTCCTTTTTTTCTAGGAGTGAAGCATGTTAGAAAATGGCGATTTGATTTTTGTGAGAGATGAGTCAGATATGGGACAGGCCATCCAGACTTCCACAGGCAACTATAACCATGTTGCCATTTATTTGGATGGGATGATTTACCACGCTAGTGGACAGGCTGGTGTTGTCTGTCAAGAACCTGCAGACTTCTTTGAGCCCAATCACTTGTACGACCTCTATGTTTACCCAGAAATGGATATCCAGTCTGTGAAGGAAAAAGCTTGCAAACATCTGGGAGCTCCTTATAATGCTTCTTTCTATCCAGATGGAGCTGGTTTTTACTGTTCCCAGTACATGGCAGAAATTCTCCCCATTTTTGAAACTATTCCCATGAAATTTGGAGATGGGGAGCAGGAGATTAGTGATTTTTGGAGGGAGTATTACAGAGAACTAGGTCTGCCTGTTCCTTTGAACCAGCCGGGGACCAATCCTAGTCAGTTGGCAGCATCGCCTCTGTTAGAATGTAAAGAAAGGAATCTTCATGATTCAGATTTTTAATCCATCTCGTTTGACGAGACAGCCATTTTTTAGAGAATTGATCCGCTATCTGGACCAGCATGAGGATGTGATTTTACGGGAAATTAAGGCTCAATTTCCAGATGTTGCTGTTGATAAACTCATGGAAGAGTATATAAAGGCAGGTTTGATTCTACGAGAAAATAAGCGTTATTACCTTAATCTTCCTATGCTTGAATCACTCGATAGTCTTGAACTGGATCAAGAGATTTTTGTCAGCGAATCTAGTCCGGTCTATCAAGCTTTGTTAGAGCAGAGGTTTGAGACAGAATTACGCAATCAAACCAATGCTGCTATTTTAGTTGAAAAGACAGACTTTGCGAGATCAAAAATGACCCTGTCTAATTATTTCTACAAGGTCAAACATCAGTATCCTTTGACAGAAAAACAGCAGGAACTCTATGACATTTTGGGAGATGTTAATCCTGAGTATGCTCTCAAATATATGACAACTTTTTTGTTGAAGTTCCTCAAAAAAGACCAGCTTATACAGAAACGACGTGATATCTTTGTGGAAAGTTTGGTCGTCCTAGACTATATTGTCCAAAATGAAGAGGGGAAGTATGAGTTGGCTATCGATTTGGATAAGGAGAGATTAACTTTCTACTTGGCCTGATTTTTTGTTTCTGAGCACATTGTTTGACTTTCCTTAGTATTCGGTATAAACTATATGTAATCGGTAACACATATCGGAATAAAACTAAAGGAGACAATCATATGTCACTTGAAAACAAATTGGAACAAGCAACAGGCGCTATCAAAGAAGGATTTGGTAAAGTTACTGGAGATAGCAAGACTGAAGCAGAAGGCGCTGTAGAAAAGACAGTTGCTAAGGCAAAAGAAGTAGTTGAAGATGCTAAAGGTGCTGTAGAAGGTGCCGTTGAAGGTTTGAAAAACGCTTTTAAATAAAAATAGAAAAAATCAAGGGTTGCATTTCCCTTGATTTTTTACGATCCTTATAAATAATTTTCTGCGACTGCTGCATCTCCAGGATAGGCTTCTTTCTTTCCTTGGACGATTTGGTAGCAATCGGCTCCCTTACCAGCAATAATAACTGCATCTAATTCGTGATTTGTGATAGCCATAGCTGCCTTGATGGCTTCTTGGCGATCCGCAATTTTTTCAACAGGATGGTTGATGTAGCTACTAATTTCATCTGCAATGGTCATTGGGTCTTCATAATTGGGGTCATCAGCAGTCAAAAAGACTTGAATCTCAGGGTGTTGATTGAGGAGGAGGCCAAAGTCCTTACGACGACTTTCTCCCTTATTTCCTGTCGAACCTAAGACCAGAGCAATCTTTCCTGTTTGATGAGTTTCAACCACATTGATGAGTTTTTTCAGACTATCCCCATTGTGGGCGTAGTCGATGAAGACCTTGGCTCCATTTTTCTGAGTGAGGACTTCCATACGACCAGGAACGCGGGTTGCAGCGATTCCTTTTTTGATATCCTCAAGACTAGCTCCGAGACGGAGGCAAGCAAGTCCAGCAGCAACGGCATTTTCTTGGTTGAAGTGGCCAATGAGTTGGATAGCATAATCTCCAGCGAGTTTACCACTAGCTGAAAAACTAAAGGCTTTGGAATTCTCGATTTGGTTATCAGACTGGCTACCGTAGAAATCATGGTCTTGATCTTCCACCTGTTCTTTTAGTACAGAGAAGTGGTCCATGTCACTGTTAATGATGACTGCTCGGCTATTTTTCATCAAGAGACGCTTGTGGTAGAAGTAGTCTTCAAAGCTAGGGTGTTCAATCGGGCCGATATGGTCGGGGCTGATATTGAGGAAAACTCCCACATCAAAGGTTAGACCATAGACACGTTTGACCAGATAGGCCTGACTGGATACTTCCATAATGAGGTGAGTACGGCCATTTTGCACAGCTTGATTCATCATATCAAAGAGGTCAATACTCTCAGGGGTTGTTAATGCAGACTTAAAGAAACTCTTGCCATCTAGAGTTGTATTCATGGTCGAGAGCATAGCAGGTCGATGCCCTTGAGATAAAATGTTATAGGCGAAGTAGGCTGCTGTTGTTTTACCCTTAGTACCAGTAAAGGCAAGGAGTTTGAGTTTTTTCTGTGGATTGCCATAAAATTCCATAGCTACCAAACTCATGGCTTTCTTGATATCGCTGACGATAATAGCAGGAATACCAACTTCATAGTCTTCTTCAGCCACATACCAACCGAGGCCTTGAGAGATGGCAGAAATCAGAAATTCCTTTTTAAAGGCAGCACCCTTGACGAAAAAGATGCTCTTCTCTTTGGCCTTGCGGCTATCATAGCAGATGGTGTCAAATACGACATGGCTGTAGTTGTAGTGATAATGTCCTTGGTCGATAATCTCACGGAAGAGACCATCTTTCTTTAAAATATCTAATACGGTTTCAATCTTAATCATACTTTCTATTGTAAACCGAAAGTCGTAAATTTACAAGTGACAAGGAAAAGTTTATAATGGAAGGTGAGGAATTTTTCCTAGTGATTAAAATAAAATGAGGAATCTATGTCTAACGAAAACAATCACCAGCAGGCCCAGATGTTACGGGGGACTGCTTGGTTAACGGCTAGTAACTTTATCAGTCGCCTGCTTGGGGCTATTTATATTATCCCCTGGTATATCTGGATGGGGTCTTATGCAGCTACGGCCAATGGTCTCTTTACCATGGGTTACAATATCTATGCCTGGTTCTTGCTGGTTTCAACAGCGGGGATTCCAGTTGCGGTGGCCAAGCAAGTGGCTAAGTACAATACCATGCGAGAAGAAGAGCACAGCTTTGCACTGATTCGGAGCTTTTTAGGCTTTATGACGGGACTAGGTCTGGTCTTTGCTTTAGTCTTGTATGTCTTTGCTCCTTGGTTAGCAGACTTGTCGGGTGTGGGTAAAGACTTGATCCCAATCATGCAGAGCTTGGCTTGGGCGGTCTTGATTTTCCCATCTATGAGTGTGATTCGAGGCTTCTTCCAAGGGATGAATAACCTGAAACCTTATGCCATGAGCCAAATCGCTGAGCAGGTCATTCGTGTTATCTGGATGCTCTTAGCTACCTTTATGATTATGAAAATGGGCTCAGGAGATTATCTAGCAGCGGTTACCCAATCCACATTTGCTGCCTTTGTCGGCATGGTAGCTAGTTTTGCAGTTTTGATCTATTTTCTTGCCAAAGAAGGATTGCTTAAAAGAGTCCTTGAAACAGGAGATAAGATTAATAGTAAGCGTCTTTTGATCGACACCATTAAGGAAGCCATTCCTTTTATCCTGACAGGGTCTGCTATCCAGCTTTTCCAGATTTTGGACCAGATGACCTTTATCAATAGTATGAGTTGGTTTACCAACTATAGTAATGAAGACTTGGTTGTCATGTTTTCTTATTTCTCTGCCAATCCTAATAAAATCACTATGATTTTGATTTCTGTTGGGGTTTCGATTGGGAGTGTAGGTTTGCCACTTTTGACTGAAAACTATGTCAAGGGAGACTTGAAGGCGGCTTCTCGTCTAGTTCAGGATAGCATCACTATGCTTTTCCTATTCTTGCTACCAGCAACGGTTGGAGTAGTCATGGTAGGAGAACCTCTCTATACAGTCTTCTATGGCAAGCCAGATAGTTTGGCTATGGGCTTGTTTGTCTTTGCAGTTTTGCAGTCTACTATTTTAGGCTTGTACATGGTCTTGTCTCCAATGCTTCAAGCCATGTTCCGCAACCGCAAGGCAGTTCTCTATTTTATCTATGGTTCTATTGCCAAGCTGGTCTTGCAACTGCCAACCATTGCTCTCTTTCACAGTTATGGTCCTTTGATTTCTACAACCATTGGGCTCATCATTCCTAACGTCTTGATGTATCGGGATATTTGTAAGGTAACAGGTGTTAAGCGCAAGGTGATTTTGAAACGAACCATTTTAATCAGTTTGTTAACTCTTTTCATGTTTCTAGTAGTTGGGACATTGCAGTGGATTTTAGGATTTGTCTTCCAACCAAGTGGACGTTTGTGGAGTTTCCTATATGTAGCCCTGGTAGGTACCATGGGTGGAGGTGTTTATGGAGTTATGAGTCTCCGTACCCGTTTGTTGGATAAGGTGATTGGAAAAGCTCAAGCAGATCGCTTACGAATCAAATTAAAGTTAACTTAAAAAATATTTATAAATAAAAGGAATAATTTGAACATTTCTATCATGAAATGCTTGAATTATTCTCTTTTTATTATTTTGTAGAATAATTTCTATAGTTTGTAGATAGAAATTTTATTTTTCTTAAATTTTACTTAAAAAGCTATTGACTAAATAAAACTCAAGTTGTATAATAAGACAAATATTTAAATCAGGAGGTTCTGGAGATGAAACAGTCTAAGGCCAAGTACGCAGCACTTGCAGGTATCGTTTTAAGTGCAGGTATTTTATTAAGCGCGTGTGGAAGTTCTAGCACAGGGTCAAAAACATATAACTATGTTTATACCAGTGATCCGTCTAGTTTGAATTATCTAGCAGAAAACCGTGCAACGACCAATGATATCGTGGTTAATTTGGTAGATGGGCTCATGGAAAATGACCAGTATGGAAACTATATTCCATCTTTGGCAGAGGATTGGAGTGTTTCTAAGGACGGTTTGACCTATACATACAAACTGCGGAAAGATGCGAAATGGTATACTGCAGATGGGGAAGAATATGCTCCTGTAACTGCCCAAGATTTTGTAACTGGTTTGAAATATGCGGCTGATAAAAAATCAGAAGCCTTGTACTTGGTGCAAGAATCCGTTGCTGGTTTGGATGATTACATTAACGGTAAAACAAGCGACTTTTCAACTGTCGGAGTCAAGGCTCTTGATGACCAAACTGTTCAATATACCTTGACACGACCAGAATCTTACTGGAACTCAAAAACAACCTCAACCATTCTCTTCCCAGTCAATGCGGATTTCTTGAAATCAAAAGGGGATGATTTTGGGAAGGTAGACCCATCTAATATTTTGTACAATGGACCTTTCTTGATGAAATCCTTTGTTTCAAAATCTGTCATTGAATTCAAGAAAAATCCGAACTACTGGGATGCTAAAAATGTCTTTGTAGATGATGTGAAATTGGCTTATTATGATGGTAGTGACCAAGATGCACTAGCTCGTAACTTTGTTGAGGGTGCTTATAGTTATGCTCGCCTTTATCCAAATAGTGCAAGCTTTGAAGGTATTAAAGAAAAGAATAAGGACAATATCATCTATAGCTTGCAAGATGCCACTTCTTATTTCTTAAACTTTAACCTAGATAGAAAATCTTATAAATTCACTTCCAAGACAAGCGATGCTGAAAAGAAATCGACTCAGGAAGCGGTTCTTAATAAAAACTTCCGTCAAGCCATTAACTTCGCCTACGACCGTACAGCTTACGGTGCTCAATCTCAAGGAGAAGATGGTGCAACTAAGATTTTGCGTAATTTGGTTGTTCCTCCAAACTTCGTAAGTATCAACGGAAAAGACTTTGGTGAAGTAGTAGCCTCTAAGATGGTGAATTATGGTAAAGAATGGCAAGGAATCAACTTTGCGGATGCTCAGGATCCATACTACAATGCTGAAAAAGCTAAAGCCAAATTTGCTGAAGCTAAGAAAGAACTCCAAGCTAAAGGAGTTCAATTCCCTATCCACTTGGACATGACTGTTGACCAAGCTGCTAAACAGGGTGTCCAAGAGGCAAACTCTATGAAGCAATCTATTGAGGCAGCTTTAGGTGCAGAAAATGTTGTAATTGATATTCAACAACTCACTACGGAAGATTATGACAATTCAAGCTATTTGGCTCAGACAGCAGCTCAGAAGGACTATGATCTTTACAACGGTGGTTGGGGTCCTGATTACCAAGATCCTTCAACCTATCTTGATGTCTTTAACGTTCATTCTGGTGGTTTGATGCAAAATCTAGGTTTAGAGCCAGGTGAAGCCAATGACAAGGCTAAGGCTGTTGGACTAGATGTCTACACTCAAATGTTGGAAGAAGCTAACAAGGAACAAGATCTTGCAAAACGCTATGAAAAATATGCTGAGATCCAAGCTTGGTTGGTAGATAGTGCTTTAGCAATTCCAAATGTTTCCAAGGGTGGAACACCAGTATTGAGAAAAACTGTTCCTTTCTCAGAACCATATTCATTAGCTGGTAATAAAGGTATTGAATCATATAAATACCTCAAAGTACAAGATAAGACAGTCACAAAAGATGAATATGAAAAAGCCAAAGAAAAATGGTTGAAAGAAAAAGAAGAATCTAATAAAAAAGCCCAAGAAGAATTGGCAAAACATGTCAAATAAGGATTTTTCAAGAAAAACGATGGTTTCGAATGAAACTGTCGTTTTTATATAGAATGATGGAAAATTTGGAAGAAAAGTGCTTACATTTTCTCGTAGTTAATTGAGTTTATGCTATAATAAATATAAGAAACTACGTTCGAAAATCTACCCAATGTTGATTGAAGTATGCACACGCTAGGGTAATGTTATAGGAGGGATGTCGTCTACTGGAAAAGTAAGATAAAACGCAACAAATGATAAGTTCTTCTTTATGTGAAGAGTTCTTATTTGCCTATTTACTAATCGTTATGGAGGTAACATCATGGGCGCTATTATGGAGTTTGCAACAGAAAAACAGATTGCATCATTTCTGTCAACTTGTCGTATTGAAGGGCAAAAGAATTTTCTGATGGCTTTCAAGAAAAAGACATGGATGAAATCTTTTATTGATTTCTTCGTTATAGGAGGAGCTTACTATGTTCAGTCGAGTGTGAATCCTAAGATTCTGGCATTCACACCTAAGGGAATCTACTTGATGGACATCAGTGATATAACTGAAAATCGTTCTAATCAAGTCCTTGAGATGCCTTGGAATCGGGTTCAAGATTTTACTTATAAGCCAGTCTTGAATACAGTTAGGCTGAACTGGAACTATCAAAATGAAGCCTATATTTTTTCCGTGGATGTCGGTCAGGTTAGTCAGCATGTGGGCCAGTATCAATTTAACAAAGAGCATTATGACTATTTAGCCCAACAGGCTTTCTTTCGTTCACAGTAAATTCTAGCAATCATTTTCACAAAAGAATCTGGAAGCTTTTCTGGATTCTTTTTAGCTTTACTCGATAAGTATATAGTTTGAAACTATAACTAGCTCTTGAAAAGAAGAAAATGAGTTGATGAAAATAAGTGGTACAATAGTTACTATAGATTTGGAGGTATTGTATGAGCAAGGAATTACACATCAACACAATTTTGGCCCAGGCGGGTATCAAGTCAGACGAAGCGACAGGAGCTTTGGTGACACCGCTTCATTTTTCAACGACCTATCAGCATCCAGAGTTTGGTAAATCTACTGGATTTGACTATACGCGTACAAAAAACCCAACTCGCAGTAAGGCAGAAGAAGTCTTGGCGGCTATTGAGTCCGCAGACTATGCCCTAGCTACTAGCTCAGGGATGTCAGCGATTGTACTGGCCTTTAGTGTCTTCCCAGTAGGAAGTAAGGTCTTGGCTGTCCGTGACCTTTACGGTGGTTCTTTCCGCTGGTTCAACCAAGTGGAGCAGGAAGGCCGTTTCCATTTTACTTATGCCAATACAGAAGAAGAGCTGATTGCCGAGTTAGAAAAAGACGTGGATGTCCTCTATATCGAAACGCCAACCAATCCTTTGATGTTGGAATTTGATATCGAAAAACTAGCAAAACTGGCTCATGCTAAGGGTGCCAAAGTGGTGGTGGACAATACCTTCTACAGCCCTATTTACCAACGTCCGATTGAAGATGGAGCTGATATCGTTCTCCATTCAGCAACCAAGTATCTAGCAGGCCACAATGATGTCTTGGCTGGAGTGGTTGTGACCAATAGTTTAGAACTATACGAGAAACTCTTTTACAATCTCAATACGACAGGGGCAGTCTTGTCGCCATTTGATAGCTATCAATTGATTCGTGGTCTCAAGACCTTGTCTCTTCGTATGGAGCGCTCAACTGCCAATGCCCAAGAAGTGGTTGCCTTTTTGAAGGATTCTCCAGCAGTTAAAGAAGTTCTCTATACTGGTCGTGGAGGGATGATTTCCTTTAAAGTAGCGGATGAAACACGCATTCCTCATATTTTGAACAGTCTTAAGGTCTTCTCTTTTGCGGAAAGTTTAGGTGGGGTGGAAAGTCTTATCACTTATCCAACGACACAAACTCATGCTGATATTCCAGCAGAAGTGCGCCATTCTTATGGTTTGACAGATGACCTCTTGCGTTTGTCAATTGGGATCGAAGATGCTAGAGATTTGATTGCAGATTTGCGCCAAGCCTTGGAAGGATAAGACAAAGATGGGAAAATATGATTTTACAAGCCTGCCCAATCGTTTAGGGCACCATACCTATAAATGGAAAGAAGCAGAAACGGATAGTGAAGTTCTACCAGCTTGGATAGCGGATATGGACTTTGTAGTCTTGCCTGAAATCCGCCAAGCCGTGCAAACTTATGCGGATCAACTAGTTTATGGCTATACCTATGCCAGTGAAGAGTTAATTAAGGAAGTTCAAAAGTGGGAAGCTACACAACATGGGTACCACTTTGATAAAGAGGCTCTTGTCTTTATCGAGGGTGTGGTCCCAGCTATCTCAACAGCTATTCAAGCCTTTACAAAAGAAGGCGAGGCTGTTTTGATTAACACGCCTGTCTATCCACCTTTTGCTCGCAGTGTCAAGTTGAACAATCGTAGATTGATTACCAATTCTTTGGTGGAAAAGGATGGTCTGTTTGAGATTGACTTTGACCAGCTTGAGAAGGATTTGGTGGAAGAGGATGTCAAATTCTATATTCTTTGCAACCCTCACAATCCTGGTGGACGTGTTTGGGAAAAGGAAGTCTTGGAAAAGATTGGCCAACTCTGCCAGAAACACGGTGTTTTCTTGGTTTCGGACGAGATTCACCAAGATTTGGCCCTCTTTGGTCACAAACACCATTCTTTCAATACCATTAATCCTGCCTTCAAAGATTTTGCGATTGTCTTGAGCAGTGCCACTAAAACCTTTAATATTGCGGGGACAAAAAATTCCTATGCAGTCATTGAAAATCCTAAGTTGAGACTGGCTTACCAGAAACGCCAGTTGGCCAATAATCAACATGAAATTTCAGGCTTGGGTTATTTGGCGACAGAAGCTGCCTATCGCTATGGGAAGGATTGGTTAGAGGAACTCAAGCAAGTCTTTGAAGACCACATCAATTATGTGGTAGATCTATTTGGAAAAGAGACTAAAATCAAGGTCATGAAACCGCAAGGAACCTACTTGATTTGGCTTGATTTTTCAGCCTATGACCTGATTGATGAAAGATTGCAAGAGCTTTTGAGAAATGAAGCCAAGGTTATCCTCAATCGTGGTTTGGATTTTGGAGAGGAAGGAAGTCTCCATGCCCGCCTCAATGTAGCCATGCCTAAATCTCTGTTGCAAGAAGTTTGTCAGCGGATAGTGACGACTTTTGCCAAGCTTTAAAAATCGAACTTTTAAAATCCAGCTTTCTAGGAGAAAAGTCTTCCTAGGAAGCTATTTTCATAGGGGAAAATATGGTATAATAAAAAGATAAGGTAAAGGTAAAAATATGGCTAAATTGATTCCGGGGAAAGTTCGTATCGAAGGCGTTGCTCTTTATGAAACTGGTAAGGTTGATATTATCAAGGAAAAGAACAATCGGCTCTACGCTCGCGTTGCAGAAGAAGAACTGCGCTATAGTTTAGAGGATGATTTGGTTTTTTGTGCCTGCGATTTTTTCCAAAAGAGGGGCTACTGTGTGCACTTGGCGGCTCTGGAGCATTTTCTGAAAAATGATGAGCGTGGTCAGGAAATCTTGCAAAGTCTGGAAGAAGGTCATGAAGAAAAAGAGACCGTTGAAACCAAGGTGACCTTGGGTGGCAAATTTTTGGAACGAATCTTATCTCCAAAATCAGACCGAACCTATGAGTTGTCAGCTGTGGGTCAGGTGGAAGCAGGAAGCAATCATATCTTGTGGACTCTGAGAATCGGGCAAATCAATAGCCAAAAATACTACGTCATTCGGGATATTCCACTCTTCTTAAGAGTTGTTGATAAGAGAAAACCTTATATGATTGGAAAAACTTATGAGGAATCTCTGTCTTTGGAAGCCTTTGATGAGGCAAGTCAAGAGCTTCTGGCTTTTTTGCGCGGACTAACGGAGGAAGGACTGACTTCAGACCTCTTTTTCCAAAACCAAGGCCGACACCTCTTTTTCCCTCTGACCTTTTTTGAGCAGGGTGTGAATTTATTGATGACCTTGACCCATTTTCAATTTGACCATCAAGTGGATAGTTACCAAACCCTGCTTTTTCAGGATTTGCATGCTGATGCTAATTTATTTTCCTATACAGTAACAGAATACCCGGACTATTTTGAAATGGAAATCAGTGAGAGTCCAAGGGTCAATGTCTTTTATCAGGGAGCTGTGCTTTTCCATAAAGGACAGGTTTATTTTCTAACAGACCAGCAAATGCGTCTTCTCAAGGAAATCAAAGCGCTACCTTTGGGTCAAGATGGAAAGAAATACCTGCAATTTGATAGCAGTGACCGAGATAAGTTGGCTTCCTGTCTAACTCTCTTTGGCCAGATGGGGACCGTTTCAGCTCCAGAACGCTTACAAATCAAAACTTTTGCGCCCTCTTTTTACTTTGACAGGGAAGAAGATAATCGGATTCGTTTAGAAATTCAGTTTGATTATGGAGACAGGAAGGTATCTAGCCGACAAGAGCTAGAAGAATTACCTTTTTCGAGTGATGCTGACTTAGAAGAAAGAGTTTTCCAAGTCTGTTTGGCAGCTGGATTTGAAGCAGACTTTCAATCTTGGCGTCAGGCCTTAAAAGCCGAGTCTGTCTATCATTTCTTCCATGAAATGATTCCAGTCTTTGAAAAACTCGGGAATGTTGATCTATCAGACAAGCTAGAAGAACTCTATAACCTAGCAAGCCCTCAAGTGCAGATTGCTTCCAAGGGAGGTCTCTTGGAAATTCAGTTTGATTTTCAAGATATTGCCCAGGAGGAAATCGACCAAGCCATGCAGGCCTTGGTTGCCAATCAAGATTTTTATATTGATTCGTCTAATCAAGTCTACTTTTTTGATGAAGAAACCAAGAAAATTCGCCAAAATCTACAGGAACTGGGACAGTTTGAATTAAAAGATGGGGCCTTGCAGGCTCGAAAATCTTTGGCTTATAGTTTGGCTCATCTCTTTGAAGGGCGAGACCGTATTTCTTTTTCACAAGAATTCCAGAATTTGGCTCATGATTTGACGCATCCAGAGGACTTCCCTCGACAAGCAACTCAGGTCAAGGCTGACTTGCGAGATTATCAGGAAAAGGGAATCGGTTGGCTGCAGATGCTCCATTATTATAGTTTTGGTGGGATTTTGGCTGATGATATGGGACTTGGTAAAACACTTCAGACCATTGCATTTTTGACCAGTCAAGTGACAAAAGAAAGTCGGGTTTTGATTTTAGCTCCGTCAGGTTTGATTTACAACTGGGCGGATGAATTTCAGAAATTTGCCCCACAGTTGGATGTGGCTGTTGTTCATGGTTTGAAAGCTAGTCGTGAAGAGATTCTTGCTGAGAGCCATCAAATCTATGTGACTAGTTATGCTACCTTTCGTCAGGACAGTGATCTTTATCAGCGGATGGCCTTTGACTTCCTTTTCTTAGATGAGGCTCAGGTCATGAAAAATGCCCAGACTAAGATCGCCCAGACCTTGAGACAATTTGTGGTGCCGTCGGTCTTTGCCTTGTCAGGGACTCCGATTGAAAACCATCTGGGTGAGCTGTGGTCTATTTTCCAAATCGTCATGCCAGGACTTTTGCCAAGCAAGAAAGAATTTATGAAATTACCAGCTGAGCGCGTTGCTCAGTTTATCAAACCTTTCGTGATGCGGCGCAAGAAAGAAGAAGTTCTGACTGAATTGCCAGACTTGATTGAAGTGGTTTATAAAAATGAACTGGAAGACCAGCAGAAGGCTATCTACCTAGCCCAGTTACAACAGATGCGGGACCGTCTGGCTCAAGTTTCAGATCAGGAATTTCATCGAAGTCGGGTGGAAATCTTATCTGGTCTGATGCGTTTGCGTCAAATTTGTGATACTCCTGCCCTCTTTATGGAAGATTATCAGGGAGCCAGTGGCAAACTGGATAGTCTTCGAGACCTGCTGGTCCAGGTGGCAGACGGTGGACACCGTGTCTTGATTTTCTCGCAGTTCAAGGGAATGTTAGAGAAAATTGAACAAGAATTGCCAGACTTGGGCTTGACTTCCTTTAAAATTACGGGTTCAACCCCAGCCAAGGAAAGACAAGACATGACCAAAGCCTTTAACCAAGGGGAAAGAGATGCCTTTCTGATTTCCCTCAAGGCTGGTGGTGTCGGTCTGAATCTGACAGGTGCTGATACGGTTATTTTGGTTGACCTTTGGTGGAATCCTGCGGTGGAAGCGCAAGCTATTGGCCGTGCCCATCGGATAGGTCAGGAAGAAACGGTTGAGGTTTATCGCTTAGTGACCAGGGGAACCATTGAAGAAAAAATTCAGGAACTCCAAGAACAAAAGAAACATCTGGTGTCACAAGTATTGGATGGAACAGAGTCACGTGGCAGTCTCAGCCTAGCAGAAATTAGAGAAATTTTGGGAATTTCTGAAGCCAGCACTTGAAAAATCAAGACAATACGCTATAATGAAGTGTTGAAAGGAAATAGAAAATGAGAGAAGAACGATTTCCATTGGTGTCAGATGATGAGATCATGTTGACTGAGATGCCGGTTATGGACCTCTATGATGAATCTGACTTTATCAGTAATATCAAGGGAGAATACTGTGATAAGAATTATCTGGAGTGGGCCCCTATTACTGAAGAAAAACCAGCAAAACCGATTGAAAAGCCCGTAGAGAAACCTAAGAAGGATGGTTTAGGAGTTAAAAAAGAAGGAAAGAGCTATGCGGAGGTGGCACGTGAAGAAGCGCGTGCGGATTTGAAAAAGAAGCGCTCAGCAAGTTATCTGACTAAGGATATTACTCCTACAAGGCGCCCTTCTCAGCAACGTTTTGATAGACAGGGCAATCAACCTACCGCGCCTTTCCAAAAGGAAAATCCTGGCGAATTTGTCAAATACAGTCAAAAATTGACCCAGTCTCATTACATCTTGGCGGAAGAAGTGAACAATATGTCGACTCAAGCTGAGCCAAAAGAAACTTCAGGCCCAAAGAAAAACAATTATGATTTTCTGAAGAAGAGCCAAATCTACAATAAAAAGAATCAACAAAAAGAACAAGAACGTCAGGTTGCCCAAGAGTTGAATCTGACAAGAATTACGGAATAGGGGGAGAAAACATGTCAAAGACATATCATTTTATCGGAATTAAGGGATCAGGTATGAGTGCCTTGGCCTTGATGTTGCACCAAATGGGGCATAAGGTACAGGGTTCAGATGTTGAAAAGTACTACTTTACTCAACGTGGTCTTGAGCAGGCAGGAATTACCATTCTTCCTTTTGATGAAAAGAATCTAGACGGTGATATGGAAATTATCGCTGGAAATGCCTTTCGTCCAGATAACAACGTCGAAATTGCCTATGCGAACCAAAATGGCATTAGCTACAAACGTTACCATGAGTTCCTAGGTAGCTTTATGCGCGACTTTGTTAGCATGGGAGTTGCTGGAGCGCACGGAAAAACTTCAACGACAGGTATGTTGTCTCATGTCTTGTCTCATATCACAGATACTAGCTTCTTGATTGGAGACGGGACAGGTCGTGGATCAGCTAATGCCAAATATTTTGTCTTTGAATCTGACGAATATGAGCGCCACTTCATGCCTTACCACCCAGAATATTCTATCATCACTAACATTGACTTTGACCATCCAGACTATTTCACAAGTCTAGAGGATGTTTTCAATGCCTTTAACGACTATGCTAAACAAATTACCAAAGGTTTGTTTATCTACGGAGAAGATGCTGAATTGCGTAAGATTACGTCTGATGCACCAATTTATTATTATGGTTTTGAAGCAGAAGGTAATGACTTTGTCGCTAGTGATCTTCTTCGTTCAACAACTGGTTCAACCTTCACAGTTCATTTCCGTGGACAAGACTTGGGGCAATTCCATATTCCAACCTTTGGTCGTCACAATATCATGAATGCGACAGCCGTTATTGGTCTTCTTTATACAGCTGGATTTGATTTGAACTTAGTTCGTGAACACTTGAAAACATTTGCCGGTGTTAAGCGTCGTTTCACTGAGAAAATTGTCAATGATACGGTGATTATCGATGACTTTGCCCACCATCCAACAGAAATCATTGCTACTTTGGATGCGGCTCGTCAAAAATATCCAAGTAAAGAGATCGTAGCAATCTTCCAACCGCATACCTTTACTAGAACTATTGCCCTGTTGGACGACTTTGCCCACGCTTTGAACCAGGCGGATGCAGTTTACCTAGCGCAAATTTATGGATCTGCTCGTGAAGTAGACCATGGTGATGTTAAGGTAGAAGACCTAGCTAATAAAATCAACAAGAAACACCAAGTGATCACTGTTGAAAATGTTTCTCCACTCCTAGACCATGACAATGCTGTTTACGTCTTTATGGGAGCAGGAGATATCCAAACCTATGAATACTCATTTGAGCGACTCTTGTCTAACTTGACAAGCAATGTTCAATAGGATTTTCCCATGGAAATTCCAATTAAGATCATTCAGGCAAGTAAGTCTGATTTGGCTGAGATAGAGGAACTTCAGGCTTCATCTTTTCCAGCTGAAAAGCAGCAACCTTCCCATATTTTAGAAGAAAGTATCCGTAAGTATGCGGATACCTTTCTTCTAGCTAGGGATGAAAATCAGCTTTTGGGCTATGTTCTAAGTGGTCCTCAGCCCCACAATCCGCAATGTCTAGAAATACATTCTTTAGTCATTGAGGCTGACCATCAGAGACAGGGCTTGGGAACGCTTCTTCTTGCGGCTTTGAAAGATGTGGCAGTTAAGCAGGATTACAAAGCTATCCGTTTGAAGAGTTCGGATGAGTTGCTTTCCTATTTTGAAATGAACGGTTTTATTGATGAAGAAGAGACAGATTCGCTTTATGCAGCTAGTCAAGATTTTAGTATGATTTGGTTTAATCTCTTTTTTAGGAGGCGAAATGGAAATTAGGAAAGCAAGATTAGAAGATTTGGATCGTATCGTTGAGATTGAACTAGAAAATTTCTCGATTGAAGAAGCCATTCCTCGCTCTGTTTTTGAAGCACATTTGCGAGAAATTCAGACCTCATTTCTGGTTGCAGAAAAAGAAGGCAGAATCATGGGGTATATAGAAGGACCAGTTGGACCACACCGCTATCTGCAAGATCAGTCTTTTACAGAAGCGATAGAAGATTATAGTCATGAGCCTGGTGGTTATATCTCTGTGACCTGTCTTTCTATTGCCGAGGAGGCACAGGGCCTTGGACTTGGTCAGAAATTACTAACAGCCTTGAAAGAGTTGGCTCTTGAACACAAAAGAGAAGGCATTAACCTAACCTGTCATGACTATCTCATCACCTACTACGAAAAGCATGGATTTGTCAATGAAGGCCAGTCTCAGTCAACCTTTGCAGGGGAAACTTGGTATGATATGGTCTGGGAAGCTAAAAAATAAGCTAGAAAAGCATGCTAAGTTGCTTTTCTTTCGTTTTTAAGATATAATATTATGGATTGTCAACGAGGAGGATAAACTTTTGAGTGAAAAGCCAAGAGAAGACGAAAAATTAAGCTTTAAAGAGCAGATTTTGCGTGATTTAGAAAAAGTAAAACGTTATGAAGGGATTCGTCAAGAGGCCGCTGAACTTGATGAAAAAAAATCAGCTTTGTCTGTCCCTGACACAAAAATTGCTGATGAAGAAGTGATGAATGCATCCCTATCAGCTGTTGAAAAAATTATGGAGAATGCACCACGTGTTCCACAGCATCCTAGTGAAGATGTGCCTGCATCACCAGCAGATGAATTAAGAGAAGAAGCTCCGATTGTTCCTAGTCACCCTAGTCAAGATGTTCCAGCTTCACCAGCTGAAGCAAGTCCATCAAGACCGGTTCCAGGACCAGAGACTAATCGTCCACAAAAGGTCGAAAGAGAGTTGAACACGACTCCAACAAGAGTAGCTGTTTCTTATAAAACTGAAGAACCAAAAGAGACACAAGCAGAAGCGTCAAGACCTGAACCGGTCGTCGAAGCTGAAGCTGTTGACGTGATTTCTGAAACTCCACGTCGTAGTCGTCGTGAGACAGTTAAACCTGTTAAGAAGAAAAAATCACATTTGAAAGCTTTCTTCATTTCTCTATTAATTTTCCTTGCCTTGATTTCAGCAGGTGGTTACTTTGGTTACCAGTATGTTCAATCATCTTTATTACCAGTTGATGCAAATTCTAAGGAATATGTAACGGTTCAAATCCCAGAAGGATCCAATGTCCAAGAGATTGGATCAGCACTTGAACATTCTGGTGTGATTAAACACGGAGTGATTTTTGCTTTTTATGCTAAATATAAGAATTATTCAGATTTGAAGGCTGGATATTACAATTTGCAAAAGAGCATGAGTACAGAGGATATCATTAAGGAACTACAAAAAGGTGGTACTCCTGAACCTCAAGAACCTTCACTTGCAGATTTGACCATTCCAGAAGGATATACCATTGATCAAATTGCCCAAGCTGTAGGCCAATTACAAGGTGAATTTAAAGAACCTTTGACAGCGGAAGCTTTCTTGGCTAAAGTGCAAGATGACAACTTTATCAGTCAAGAAGTTGCTAAATATCCAAACCTACTCGAAAGCTTGCCAACGAAAGAAAGTGGAGCCCGTTACCGTTTGGAAGGTTATCTTTTCCCAGCGACCTACTCTATCAAGGAAAGCACAACTATTGAAAGCTTGATTGATGAGATGCTGGCAGCTATGGATAAGACCTTGACTCCACACTATAGTGCAATTAAGTCTAAAAACTTGACAGTTAATGAATTGCTAACCATTGCTTCTCTTGTTGAAAAAGAAGGTGCTAAGACTGAAGATCGTAAGTTGATTGCAGGTGTTTTCTACAATCGCTTGAACCTTGGTATGCCACTTCAAAGCAATATTGCAATCTTGTATGCCCAAGGCAAACTCGGTCAAAATATTAGCCTAGCAGACGATGCTGGAATTGACACATCGATTAATTCACCATACAATGTTTATACAAAACCTGGTTTGATGCCTGGTCCAGTAGATAGTCCAAGTCAGGACGCGATTGAAGCAAGTATCAACCAAACAAAGAGTGAGAACCTCTACTTTGTAGCTAATGTTACAGATGGTAAAGTCTATTACGCAGTGACACAGGAAGAACATGATCGTAATGTTGCTGAGCACGTCAATAGCAAACTTACTCAAAATAGTAGTTCAAACTAAGACTACAAAAATGAGAATCTCAGATAGAGATTCAATACTATCGAAAGAAAGTTGAGAAAAATGGCAGAAAAAACATATCCTATGACCCTTGCGGAAAAGGAAAAACTTGAAAAAGAATTAGAAGAATTGAAATTGGTCCGCCGACCAGAAGTGGTAGAACGCATTAAGATTGCCCGTTCATACGGTGACCTTTCAGAAAACAGTGAGTATGAAGCAGCTAAGGATGAACAAGCCTTTGTCGAAGGACAAATCTCTAGCTTGGAAACAAAAATCCGTTATGCTGAAATCGTCAATAGCGACTCAGTTGCCCAAGACGAAGTAGCGATTGGTAAAACAGTTACTATCCAAGAAATTGGTGAGGACGAAGAAGAAGTTTATATTATCGTAGGTTCAGCTGGTGCGGATGCCTTTGCAGGTAAGGTTTCAAATGAAAGCCCGATTGGACAAGCCTTGATTGGCAAGAAAACAGGTGATACAGCAACCATTGAAACACCTGTTGGTAGCTATGATGTAAAAATCTTGAAGGTTGAAAAAACAGCCTAAAAACAGAAAAAAGGAGTGGGGAGGCGATGCGCTTCACTCACTCCTTTTTCCATTTTGATACTCTTCGAAAATCAAATTCAAACCACGTCAGCGTAGCCTTGCCGTATATATGTGTTACTGACTTCGTCAGTTCTATCTACAACCTCAAAACAGTGTTTTGAGCAACCTGCGGCTAGCTTCCTAGTTTGCTCTTTGATTTTCATTGAGTATAAATTAAATTGAATTGGAGACGTTATGAGTTCAAAGAAGAAAAAAAATAAGATGGAGCGTGGTCTGACTAATCGTCATGTGCAGGTTATGGCCATCGCTGGAACAATCGGAACAGGACTCTTTTTGGGAGCAGGTCGTTCTATTAGCTTAACAGGTCCTTCCATTGTACTGATTTATATGATTACAGGGGCCTTCATGTTCCTCATGATGCGTGCTGTTGGGGAAATGCTCTACCAAGATCCTGAGCAACATACCTTTATCAACTTTATCACGCGCCATTTAGGTAAGGGCTGGGGTTATTTCTCAGTTTGGTCTTACTGGTTATCCGTTGTCTTTATCGGTATGGCGGAAATTACAGCCATCTCTCACTATGTTCAGTTCTGGTTTCCTAGCTGGCCAAGTTGGATGATTGAGATTGGATTTTTAACCATTCTAGCCTTGGTCAATCTGATTGCGGTGAAGCTCTTTGGGGAAGTTGAGTTTTGGTTTGCTATGGTCAAGATTGTGGCTATTTTAGCTATGATTGCAACAGGAGTCTTTATGGTCTTGACAGGCTTTAAGACACCTCATGGAGTAGCAAGTTTGGCTAATATCGCCGACAATTTCTCCCTATTCCCAAATGGTGGAGTAAACTTTGTCATGGCCTTCCAGATGGTTTTCTTTGCTTATCTCATGATTGAGTTTATCGGGGTAACAACTTCAGAAACAAAAAATCCACGTCAGGTCTTGCCAAAAGCTGTTAAGGAAATTCCTCTACGAATCGTCTTTTTCTATGGTGGAGCTCTCTTGGCTATTATGTCTATTATTCCATGGCGTGAACTTGCATCAGCTGATTCTCCTTTTGTAACAGTATTTGAATTGGCAGGTATCAAGTGGGCAGCGGCCTTAATTAACTTCGTCGTTTTGACGTCAGCAGCATCTGCTCTTAACTCAACCCTTTATTCAACAGGGCGTCACTTGTATCAGATTGCCCATGATTCGCCAAATCCATTCCTAAAAGCGATCAAGGCAGATACTCTTTCTCGCCACAATGTGCCACAAAATGCCATCATCGCTTCAGCAATCTTGATTGCCCTAGCAGCCTTTATCAACGTCTTGCCAGGAGTTTCGGATGCCTTTGCCTTGATTACAGCATCATCATCAGGTGTTTATATTGCCATTTATATTTTGATTATGGTGGCTCACCTTAAATACCGCAAGTCACCAGACTTTATGGCAGATGGCTATCTCATGCCCCATTATCGTTTCCTAAATCCTTTAACTATGCTCTTCTTTGCCTTTGTCTTTGTAACTCTCTTTTTACAAGAGTCTACATTTGTCGGAGCAATCGGATCAGCTATCTGGATTATCGGTTTCGGTATATACAGCCAGTGGAAATTTAGAAAATAGATTAAGGACTCATCAACTCAGGTTGGTGGGTTTTTGCTAGTTTGACATTCTATTGAAATAAGACTATAATCAAGCTGTATCAGTTTTCGAGGAGGTTTGGATGTACTTTAGATTGGAAAATGAGGAATCCCAGAAAGCACAAGAAATTGGGAATTTGATTCGTGCTTATAACCGTTCCAAAAGAGAAGAGGCTGAAAGTGTGCCACTTAATCTTTATGTAGAAGATGAAAAGGGATATCTCCTGGCAGGTCTGGTAGCTGAGACTTTCGGAAATTGGTTGGAAATCGAGTATTTGTTTGTAAAAGAGGAACTGAGAGGGCAAGGAATCGGTTCAAAACTATTGCAACAGGCAGAAAGTGAAGCCAAGAATCGAAACTGTTGTTTTGCATTTGTCAATACTTATCAGTTTCAGGCACCAGACTTTTATCAGAAATATGGCTACAAGGAAGTCTTTGCTTTAAAAAACTATCCCTACATAGGGCAAAGATTTTATTACCAAAAGGATTTGTAAGTAGAATATGAAAGCATAAGGCAGAGAGGGGTTCTTGACATAAGTATGAAGGGGATTCTCGATAAATACCAGTTAAATCCCACACATTATGTCTTTCTAGGTGATATTGAGGACAATACAATTGCAGCTGAGATATTGGGCATCAAGGCCTATCAGGTTAAGAAAAGAAATGATGTCGTAGATATTTTGAAAAAAATTGAATAAGCAGAAAACTCTCTATTATTTTGTGGTAGAGAGTTTTTGTTAATAAAATATTACAAAATGACATTTATATATTGCGTTAGAGCTATGGCGAATGGGCTCAAAAAAAGTTTGAACAAGATATGGATGAACTGGAGAGTTGAGAATAGCTTGTTACTCTTTTCTCAATCCAGCTAAAATGTGATATAATAGTACTAATTTATTGGAATACATGAAAGTTCTTGAAAATTTTCATGTGTTTCTAGCTAAGGAAGTAGGAAAAGTATGTATCCAGATGATAGTTTGACATTGCACACGGACTTGTACCAGATAAACATGATGCAGGTTTACTTTGACCAAGGGATTCACAATAAAAAGGCGGTCTTTGAGGTGTATTTCCGCCAACAGCCTTTTAAGAATGGCTATGCGGTTTTTGCTGGTTTGGAAAGAATTGTGAGTTATCTTGAAGACCTGCGTTTTTCAGATAGTGATATTGCCTATTTGGAGTCTCTAGGCTATCATGGGGCATTCTTGGACTATCTCCGCAATTTCAAGTTGGAGTTGACCGTTCGTTCTGCCCAAGAAGGGGATTTGGTTTTTGCTAATGAACCGATTGTGCAGGTGGAAGGCCCTCTAGTCCAATGTCAATTGGTCGAAACGGCCCTTTTGAACATCGTCAACTACCAGACCTTGGTGGCGACTAAGGCAGCTCGTATTCGTTCAGTCATTGAAGATGAACCTTTAATGGAGTTTGGGACACGTCGGGCGCAAGAGATGGATGCGGCTATCTGGGGAACACGCGCAGCGGTGATTGGTGGAGCCAATGGAACCAGCAATGTGCGTGCTGGTAAACTCTTTGATATTCCTGTCTTGGGGACTCACGCCCATGCCTTGGTACAGGTTTATGGTAACGACTATGAAGCTTTCAAGGCTTACGCTGCGACCCACAAAAACTGTGTCTTTCTTGTGGACACCTATGACACCCTTCGCATTGGGGTACCCGCTGCCATTCAAGTGGCGCGTGAGCTGGGTGACCAGATTAACTTTATGGGTGTGCGGATTGACTCAGGGGATATTGCCTACATTTCCAAGAAAGTTCGTCAGCAACTGGACGAGGCTGGATTTACAGAGGCTAAGATTTATGCTTCAAATGACCTAGATGAAAATACTATTCTTAACCTTAAGATGCAAAAAGCTAAGATTGATGTTTGGGGTGTGGGAACTAAGTTAATTACTGCATATGACCAACCTGCTTTAGGGGCAGTTTATAAGATTGTAGCCATTGAGGATGAAAATGGAGGCATGCGCAATACGATTAAGCTGTCAAATAATGCTGAAAAAGTGTCTACACCAGGTAAGAAGCAGGTGTGGCGCATTACCAGTCGTGAAAAAGGCAAGTCAGAAGGCGATTATATCACTTATGACGGTGTGGATGTGAGTGACATGACGGAAATCAAAATGTTCCATCCGACCTATACCTACATCAAGAAGACGGTTCGTAATTTTGATGCCGTTCCTCTCTTAGTGGATATCTTCAAAGACGGAAAATTGATTTACAACCTGCCTAGCTTGACTGAGATTCAGGATTATGCTCGTAAGGAATTTGACAAGCTTTGGGATGAGTACAAGCGCGTACTCAATCCGCAACATTATCCAGTGGATTTGGCGCGTGATGTATGGCAAGACAAGATGGACTTGATTGACAAAATGCGCAAGGAAGCCCTCGGCGAAGGAGAAGAAGAATGAGTTTGCAAGAAACGATTATCCAAGAGCTGGGTGTCAAACCGGTGATTGATGCCCAGGAAGAAATCCGTCGTTCCATTGATTTCTTAAAAAGATATTTGAAAAAAAATCCCTTCCTTAAAACCTTTGTACTAGGGATTTCTGGAGGACAAGACTCAACCTTAGCAGGACGATTGGCTCAACTGGCCATGGAAGAACTGCGAGCAGAAACGGGAGATGACAGCTACAAATTTATCGCTGTCCGCCTGCCTTATGGAGTGCAAGCTGATGAAGCAGATGCTCAAAAAGCCCTAGCCTTCATTCAGCCAGATATCAGTTTAGTGGTGAATATCAAGGAGCCTGCAGATGCTATGACAGCTGCAGTTGAAGCGACAGGTAGTCCTGTTTCAGACTTCAACAAGGGAAATATCAAAGCACGTTGCCGTATGATTGCTCAGTATGCCCTTGCTGGTTCCCATAGCGGAGCGGTCATTGGAACAGACCACGCCGCGGAAAATATCACAGGTTTCTTTACCAAGTTTGGTGACGGTGGTGCGGATATTCTCCCTCTTTACCGTCTTAATAAACGCCAAGGAAAACAACTCTTGAAGGAACTTGGTGCAGACCCAGCCCTTTATGAAAAAATCCCAACGGCAGACCTAGAAGAAGACAAACCAGGCCTAGCTGACGAAGTAGCCCTTGGAGTTACTTATGAAGAGATTGACGACTACCTAGAAGGCAAAACAATCAGCTCAGAAGCTCAAGCAAGAATCGAAAACTGGTGGCACAAAGGCCAACACAAACGCCACCTACCTATCACCGTATTTGATGACTTTTGGGAGTAAAAAGGTCCGGGGGACCTTTTTACCCCGAGTCTAAAAATAGGAAAACGAGGCACCTCCAGTGGAGGTTCTTACCCCGAGCATGGAAACAAGTAAGCGAGGAAGGTCCGGGGGACCTTTTTAGCTTCTTGCCCTGAAATTAAAAAGCAAGAAAAACCTCCAGTGGAGGTTTTCAGTCTCTCACCTTGAAATAAGAAAGTGAGAGAAGGTCCGGTAACTCACAGAGTTCGATTTCATCGTCTCACCCCCGCAACGATGACTAGGTTTGAAAAAGCTTGCTAGAGCGCATTTCAAACCAGACAGCGACTGCGTTAAGTAACTAGATGAAAAACTTGTTTTTTAGTTGTTACTGAGTTTAGTCTTTTTACCCCGTGCATGGAAACAGGTAAGCGAAGAAGATCCAGTGGACCTTTTTAGCTTATTATCTTGAAATTCAAAAGCAAAGTAAATCTAAATTGAGGTTGGGCAGAGAACCATCTATCAGAAAGCGAGGTAGCGTCATGAAAGCAATCGGTACGCAAATATTACAGACAGATCGTTTAATCTTGCGAAGATTTGTGGAAAGTGATGCAGAAGCCATGTTTCAGAATTGGGCTTCGTCCGCTGAAAATCTAACCTATGTCACTTGGGATCCTCATCCTGATGTCGAGGTGACTCGAAATTCCATTCGTAACTGGGTTGCTTCCTATGCTAATCCCAACTATTACAAATGGGCCATTTGTCTCAAAGAAAACCCAGGGCAAGTGATCGGGGATATCAGTATCGTTGAGATGGATGAGAACGATTCTTCTTGTGAAATTGGCTATGTGCTAGGCAAGAAATACTGGGGTCATGATATGATGACGGAGGCCTTGAAAGCTGTCTTGGACTTTTGTTTTACTCAAGCAGGCTTTCAAGAAGTCAAGGCACGTTATGCCAGTCTCAATCCAGCTTCAGGTCGTGTCATGGAGAAGGCTGGAATGTCCTATCTCAAGACTATTACCAATGGTGTAGAGAGAAAAGGCTATCTTGCGGACCTTATTTATTATCAGATAAGTAGGGAAGACTAGTGAATTTTCTTTTCTGTTTCCATCAAAGTCAGACTTTGTCTGGCTTTTTTTGCAACATTTTATACATAACCTGATTAAATTCCTATTTTTCCCTATCATTGTACCTGTTTTTTCTTAGAGTTGGGAATTATAATAGACTTATCAAATCAAAGAATGGAGGAAGGCAATGGATAATATAATCTTTTTTGTCAGTGTTTTTCTTGCTGGAATTCTTTCCTTCTTTTCTCCTTGTATTTTACCCTTGTTACCAGTTTATGCAGGGGTCTTGTTGGATGATAAAGATGGTTCTCAGGCTTCTAGTGGAAAATATTCAATCTCACTTGTTAGTCTATTGAGAACTTTGGCCTTTATAGCGGGTATTTCTTTTATCTTTATCTTACTAGGCTATGGGGCTGGTTTTTTAGGCAATTTACTGTATGCTTCTTGGTTTCAGTATGTGACGGGTGCGGTTATCATTCTCTTGGGCTTGCACCAGATGGAAGTCTTACATTTTCAGGGGTTCTACAAGGAAAGAAGGCTACAATTACAGAGACAGGGGCAAAAGGGTAAGGGCTATAGTCAGGCATTTTTACTGGGGTTGACCTTCAGTTTTGCTTGGACGCCTTGTGTGGGGCCGGTTCTTGGCTCTGTTTTGGCCTTGGCGGCTTCAGGTGGTTCAGGAGCTTGGCAGGGAGCTGGTCTCATGTTGATTTACACGTTGGGCTTGGCGCTACCATTTTTGGCTCTAGCTCTCGCCTCCAGCTATGTTTTGAAACATTTCCGAAAACTCCATCCTTATCTCGGAACCCTCAAAAAAGTGGGTGGTTTCCTCATTATCGTGATGGGAATCTTGGTGCTTTTGGGAAATGCTTCCATTTTGACTACATTATTTGAATAGAGAGGAAGAAGAAATGAAAAAATGGCAAACATGTCTCCTTGGAGTCGGCTCAATCTGTTGCTTGACAGCCTGTTCTGCTAAAAATATGTCAGACGAAGCTACTATGAAGGAGCAAACCAAAACAGAACAAGTCAGTTCACAAACTGCTACTAAAGGTCAGGCAGTTGCTGATTTTGAACTAACGGGAGTAGACGGCAAGACCTACCGCTTGTCTGATTACAAGGGCAAGAAGGTCTATCTCAAATTCTGGGCTTCTTGGTGTTCCATCTGTTTGGCCAGTCTTCCAGATACGGATGAAATTGCTAAAGATGCTGGTGATGATTATGTGGTCTTGACAGTGGTGTCTCCTGGACACAAGGGGGAACAAGCAGAAGCAGACTTTAAGAACTGGTACAAGGGATTGGATTATAAAAATTTCCCAGTTCTAATTGACCCGTCAGGCAAACTTTTGGAAAGTTATGGTGTCCGTTCTTACCCAACTCAAGCCTTTATAGACAAGGAAGGAAAGCTGGTCAAAACGCAACCTGGTTTTATGGATAAGAATATGATTTTAAAAACATTGAAAGAAATGGGGTAGAGAAAGATTATGAATGATAAAGTAAAATTGTTTGTTTTGGCAGGAATCTTTTTCCTAGCCATAAGCGGTTTCTATTTTCTATTGATGCGAAATGCAGGGCAGACAGATAGCTCTCAAATTGAGAAAGCGGCAGTTAGCCAAGGAGGAAAAACAGTGAAAAAAACAGAAGTTAGCAAAGACGCAGATTTGCACGAAATTTATCTAGCTGGAGGATGTTTCTGGGGAGTTGAGGAATATTTCTCACGCGTTCCCGGGGTAACAGATGCCGTTTCAGGCTATGCAAATGGTAAAGGGGAAACAACCAAGTACGAATTGATTAACCAAACAGGTCATGCAGAGACAGTCCATGTTACTTATGATGCCAATCAAATTTCCCTCAAGGAAATCCTGCTTCATTACTTCCGCATTATCAATCCAACCAGCAAAAATAAACAAGGAAATGATGTGGGGACCCAATACCGTACGGGTGTTTATTACACAGATGATAAGGATTTAGAGGTGATTAACCAAGTTTTTGATGAAGTTGCTAAGAAATACGATCAACCTCTAGCAGTTGAAAAGGAGGCCTTGCAGAATTTTGTAGTGGCTGAGGATTACC
The DNA here is from genome assembly GCF_946188615.1 of Streptococcus mitis. GTDB lineage: Bacteria > Bacillota > Bacilli > Lactobacillales > Streptococcaceae > Streptococcus > Streptococcus mitis_BZ. The sequence continues at coordinate 13,230 of NZ_CAMHVK010000009.1, read as the reverse complement.
ACCAAGACTATCTCAAGAAAAATCCAAATGGCTATTGCCATATCAATGTCAATCAGGCGGCCTATCCTGTCATCGATGCCAGCAAATATCCAAAACCAAGTGATGAGGAATTGAAAAAGACCTTATCACCTGAGGAGTATGCAGTCACTCAGAAAAATCAAACAGAACGAGCTTTTTCAAACCGCTACTGGGATAAATTTGAATCTGGTATCTATGTGGATGTAGCAACTGGTGAACCCCTCTTTTCATCAAAGGACAAGTTTGAGTCTGGTTGTGGCTGGCCTAGTTTCACCCAACCCATCAGTCCAGATGTTGCCACTTACAAGGAAGATAAATCTTACAATATGACACGCATGGAAGTGAGAAGCCGAGTCGGAGATTCTCACCTTGGCCATGTCTTTACGGATGGACCACAGGACAAGGGTGGCTTGCGCTACTGTATCAATAGTCTCTCTATTCGCTTCATTCCCAAAGACCAAATGGAAGAAAAAGGCTACGCTTATTTACTAGATTATGTTGATTAAGAGGGCTTTCCTAAGCAGTTAGAGGAGAATTTTGCTATACTGATACTAGTAAGTGACAAAGGAGAGAAGCATGACCTATACAATCTTAATCGTAGAAGATGAATATCTGGTAAGACAGGGCTTGACCAAACTGGTTAATGTAGCAGCCTACGATATGGAAATCATCGGTCAAGCTGAAAATGGAAGACAGGCTTGGGAATTGATACAAAAGCATGTTCCAGATATCATTTTAACCGATATCAACATGCCTCAGCTAAATGGCATCCAGTTAGCCAGTCTGGTCCGAGAAACCTATCCTCAGGTTCATTTGGTCTTTTTAACAGGTTACGATGATTTTGATTATGCTCTGTCTGCTGTCAAACTCGGTGTGGATGACTACCTGCTCAAGCCCTTTTCTCGTCAGGATATTGAGGAAATGTTGGGGAAAATCAAGCAAAAGTTGGATAAGGAAGAAAAGGAAGAGCAGTTACAAGATTTATTGACCGATAAGTTTGAGGGAAATATGGCTCAGAAAATCCAGTCCCATCTGGCTGATAACCAGTTTAGTTTAAAATCTTTGGCCAGTGACTTGGGTTTTAGCCCGACTTATCTGAGTTCTTTGATTAAGAAAGAGTTAGGCCTGCCTTTTCAGGATTATCTGGTGCGAGAACGTGTCAAACAAGCCAAGCTCTTGCTTTTAACTACAGATCTGAAGATTTACGAGATAGCCGAAAAGGTTGGCTTTGAAGATATGAACTATTTCACCCAACGTTTTAAACAGATTGCAGGTGTGACACCTCGTCAGTTTAAGAAGGGGGAAGGTCGATGAAGCGTTCTTCTCTCCTAGTCAGAATGGTTATTTCTATCTTTCTGGTCTTTCTCATTCTCCTAGCTCTGGTTGGGACTTTCTACTATCAATCTAGTTCTTCAGCCATTGAGGCTAGCATTGAGGGCAATAGCCAAACGACTATCAGTCAAACTAGCCACTTTATCCAGTCTTATATCAAAAAATTAGAAACCACCTCTACCAGTTTGACCCAGCAGACGGCTGTCCTAGCCTATGCTGAGAATCCCAGTCAAGACAAGGTCAAGGGAATTCGAGATTTGTTTTTAACCATCTTAAAGGCAGACCAAGACTTGAAAACGGTAGTTCTGGTGACCAAATCCGGTCAGGTCATTTCTACAGATGACAGTGTGCAGATGAAAACTTCCTCAGATATGATGGCTGAGGACTGGTACCAAAAGGCCATTCATCAGGGAGCTAAGCCAGTTTTAACCCCAGCTCGTAAATCGGATAGTCAGTGGGTCATTTCTGTCACTCAGGAACTTGTTGATGCAAAGGGAGCCAATCTTGGCGTGCTTCGTTTGGATATTTCTTATGAAACTCTGGAAGCCTATCTTAACCAACTTCAGTTGGGTCAGCAGGGCTTTGCCTTTATCATCAATGAAAACCATGAATTTGTTTATCATCCTCAACATACAGTTTATAGTTCGTCTAGCGAAATGGAGGCCATGAACCCCTATATTGAGACAGGGCAGGGTTATACTCCAGACCACCAATCCTATGTCAGTCAAGAAAAGATTGCTGGAACTGATTGGACGGTTCTGGGTGTGTCTTCGTTGGAGAAGTTAGATCAGGTTCGGAGTCAACTCATGTGGACCTTGCTTGGGGCTAGTGTCACATCTCTTCTTGCCTGTCTCTGCTTGGTGTGGCTTAGTCTTAAACGCTGGATTGCTCCTCTGAATGACTTGAGAGAAACCATGCTGGAGATTGCTTCTGGTAATCAGAATCTGCGTGCCAAGGAAGATGGTGCCTATGAACTGAGAGAAGTGTCTCGTCAGTTCAATGCCATGCTGGATCAGATTGATCAGCTGATGGCAGATATTCGCAGGCAGGAAGAAACGACCCGTCAGTACCAACTTCAAGCCCTATCGAGCCAGATTAATCCGCATTTCCTTTATAATACCTTGGACACCATCATCTGGATGGCTGAATTTCAGGATAGTCAGCGTGTGGTGCAGGTGACCAAGTCCTTGGCTACCTACTTCCGCTTGGCGCTCAATCAGGGTAAAGATTTGATTTGCCTGTCTGACGAAATCAACCATGTCCGCCAGTACCTCTTTATCCAGAAACAACGCTATGGAGATAAGCTGGAATATGAGATTGATGAAAATCCTGCCTTTGATAAGCTAGTTTTGCCCAAGCTGGTGTTACAACCCTTAGTAGAAAATGCTCTTTACCATGGCATTAAGGAAAAAGAAGGTCAGGGACATATCAGAGTTTCTGTTCAGAAACAGGATTCAGGACTAGTCATCCGCATTGAGGATGATGGGGTTGGTTTCCAAGATGCTGGCGATAGTAGTCAAAGTCAACTCAAACGTGGGGGGGTTGGTCTTCAAAATGTTGATCAACGGCTCAAACTTCACTTTGGAGAAGATTACCAAATGAAGATTGATTCTATTCCCTCAAAAGGGACGACAGTTGAAATATACATAAATAGAATAGAAACTAGCTAACTCCCAGTCAATTCTGGGAGTTTTATGCGTAATTGGGCAAGCATTCTAGGTTGTCTATCTTGCTAAAACGTAGAAAAAACGATATGATAGATAATGACAAAAGAGGTATCAAGTATGAAGGAAAAAGACATTCAAAGAGACACAAGCCAGATTGTAAAAGATGTATTAGAAAAGGCCAATTTGAAGCAAGGATCTATCTTTGTTTTGGGACTTTCTTCTAGTGAAGTGATAGGTGGTCAGATTGGTAAGGAATCCAGCCAAGAAATTGGGGAAATTATTGTGAAGACCATCCTAGATATCCTAGAGAAAAAAGGAATTCATCTAGCTGTTCAAGGTTGTGAACATGTCAATCGGGCCCTCGTTGTTGAACGTCAGGTGGCAGAGCAGTTTGGTCTGGAAATGGTCAGTGTCCTTCCTACCCTTCATGCAGGAGGTTCAGGTCAGTTGGCAGCCTTCAAGTTTATGCAAGATCCAGTTGAGGTTGAATTTATCAAGGCTCATGCTGGATTGGATATTGGAGACACTGCAATTGGCATGCATGTCAAGCATGTTCAGGTTCCGATTCGCCCTCTTTTGAGAGAAATTGGGCATGCCCATGTAACGGCTCTTGCTAGCCGTCCAAAATTAATTGGAGGTGCGCGTGCGCATTATCCACAAGATTCTATCAGAAAGTCGTGAGAATGAAAAAAACAAAACAACAACTAGAAAAAATCACCAAATATTCGATTCGTAAGCTAACTGTTGGGGTAGGTCCTGTAGCAATCGGGGCCTTCCTTTTTGGTGCTAGTACCCTTTCAGTAGATAAGGTGCATGCCAATGAAGTCAGCGGTGCTCATAGCGTTCATTACCGTTATTTGGCGGAGCAGGAATTGACCGAGTCTGAAAAAGCTCTGATTCATCATGAGGTTCCTACAGAATTTCAAGATGATGATATTCTCTATGTAGTTTATCGCAAGAAGGCAACTAACAGTCAACAACTTCCTTACACAGGAAGTAAGGAGCTAGCCCTAGCAGGTCTTGGATTGGCAACGGCTTCTCTAGCAGTATTTTTGGTGTCCAAAAAAGGTCGCAAAGAGGTTCTAGGTGTTCTCTTGATTGGTTCTCTAGGAGCTAGCACTTTTGTACCTTATGGGACATTCGCATTTGAAAATAAAGAATTGCTTTCTTATAACCAAACTATTTCAGCCTCTACACATGAAGGCTTGGCTGAAGGGATTATTCACATCGAAGGCTATGAATACATTGGATACTTTAAGGAAGCAGAACTCCATCCATCAAGACCGGATTCAGCTGAGAAGCCTCAGTTGCCAGTCGAAAAGCAAAGTGCAAATGAAATCGAGAAAACAGAAGTAGTTCAAGAAAGACCTGCTGTCACTCCAGAAACTGTCATCGAAAAACCTGTAGAAGAGAATCCAGTTGCTCCTGCTGTTGAAGAAAAACCAGTTTCTGAAAAGCCTCAGACCAGACTGGAAGTGAGCTTGGTGGAGATTCCGTTTGAAACAGTCACAAATCCAGATGCGAATCTAGCAGAAGGACAGACTCGTATCGTCACAGCTGGAGTAAATGGTCAGCGTCGCCTTGTAACTAAAGTATCGATGGTCAACGGTCAAGAAGTTAGAGAAGTCATCGAAAACCAAGTAGTCCAAAATCCTGTGTCGCAAGTTATTGCAGTCGGAACTAAGAAAGAGGTGCAACCTGCCCCAACTCTAGTACCACAAGCTGAACCAACTTACCAAGTAGCAAAAGGTACACAAGAAGAAGGTAAGACAGGCCAAGCCTTAACGCAACCTGAATTGCCAGATGCTCCAGTAGAAGTAAAAGGAACTCAAGAAGAAGGTAAAGAAGGCCAAGCCTTAACGCAACCAGAATTGCCAGATGCTCCAGTAGAAGTAAAAGGAACCCAAGAAGAAGGTAAGGTAGGACAAGCTCTGACGCAACCAGAATTGCCAGAGGCTCCAGTAGAAGCCAAAGGAACTCAAGAAGAAGGTAAAGCAGGTCATGCCCTTGTACAAGAACAGTTACCTGAGTACAAAGTAACTGAGGGAACCCTTGTTGAAACATCGACTACAGACCTAGACTACAAAACTGAAACGACTGAGGATCCAACCAAGTATACGGACGAAGAAACTGTCGTAAGAAATGGTGAAAAAGGAAGTCAAGTTACTAAAACAACTTATAAAACAGTAGAAGGTGTTAAAACTGACCAAGTTCTTTCAACTAGCACAGAAGTTACCAAGGAGCCTGTAAACCAACAGGTAAGTCGTGGTACAAAACCAATTGAAGGAACTCTTGTAGAAGAAAGTCTTGAAAAGATTCCATTTAAGGAAGTTGTTAAAGAAGATGACCAACTGAAAAAAGGCTTAGAAGTTGTAGCTCAAGAAGGAAAAGAAGGCCAGAAAAAAATCACCAAGACCTTTAATACCATTAAGGGAGTTAAAACAGAAGACGCTCCAAAAGTTACAGAGGAAATCCTTGAGGCACCTCAAGACAAAATTTTAAAACGTGGTACCAAGAGTTTTGAAAAACCAGTTTTGACCATCACAGCAGTTGAACCTAAGGATTTCAAGCGTACTTCAGATGTTAAATATAGTCTAGAAAATCCAAGTAAGGCGGCCATTAAATCTATCACCCTAACTCTGAAAAAAGGTGATGAGATTGTGAAAACCTTGAATGTTTCACCAGACGACTTGACAACGACCCTGACAGATTTGCAGTACTACAAGGATTATAAACTTGAAACGAAGATGGTTTATGACCGTGGTGAGGGTGATGAGGAAGAAGTTCTGAAAGAAGAACCGCTAAGAATTGACCTCAAAAAAGTTGAAATCAAAAACATCAAAGAAACAAGCTTGATGAGTGTGGATGCTGACGGTAATGAAACAGATACTAGTTTACTGACAGAAAAACCAACTGATGTTGCTCCGCTTTATTTACGAGTGACCACTCATGATAACAAAATAACAAGACTTGCTGTTGACAAGATTGAAGAAGTAGAAAAAGACGGAAAAACTTTATACAAAGTCACTGCCAAAGCACCTGATTTGATTCAACGTAATGCGGATAACACACTTAGCGAAGAGTATGTTCATTATTTTGAAAAACAAAAAGCCAAAGAAGGTAATGTATACTACAATTTCAAAGAATTAATTGAAGATATGCAAAAAACTCCAAATGGTGAGTTTAAACTTGGTGCGGACTTAAACGCTGTGAATGTACCAACACCAAGTAAATCTTACGTGACAGCTAAATTCACTGGTAAGCTATCTAGTGAGGGTGATAAACGTTACACTATTCACAATTTAGCTCGTCCGTTATTTGCACAAGCTGAGAATGCTCATATTCACGACATCAATCTGGGTAATGTTGATATCAATATGCCTTGGGCGAACAAGACAGCACCGCTTGGTGAGATGTTTAAGAAGTCAACGATTGAAAACATTAAAGTAACAGGTAATGTTGTAGGTAACAATGACGTTACGGGTATGGTCAATAAACTGGATGAATCCAATATGCGTAATGTAGCCTTTATCGGCAATATTACAAGTGTAGGGAACGCAGGATGGTGGTCAGGTGGGCTTGTCAGCGAAAGCTGGAGAAGTAACACAGATAACTCTTACATTGATGCCTATATCAAAGGGAATAAAGCTAAGGTCGGTGGACTTGTTGCTAAATTGAATCATGGTGATAATCCGAGAGATGTTAGTGCATGGGGACGTTTGAAGAACTCTGTTGCAAAAGGTACGATTGATGTGAAAGAACCTCTTGAAACAGGTGGTTTGCTTCATTCTAACTGGTCATGGGGACTTGCTGAAAATAACGTTACTATGATGAAGGTGAAGAATGGTGGTGAGATTCTTTACGGTTCTCGTGATGCAGAGGATGATGATTACTTTGGTGCAAACTGGGTTCGAAATAATAATGTATTCGTTAATGGTGTAAGTGAAGGTAAACAATCCTATTCTCGTTCTAGTCGTTGGAAAGGTGTTTCCCAAGAAGAAGCTGATGCAAGAATTGCTAAAATGGGAATTACTGCACATGAATATACAATAACTGAACATTTTGTAGATAAGTTAAATCATAAGGAATCAAAAGCTGACACTTATAAATCTACTCAAGACTATGATGCATCTCGTGAGCTTGCTTACCGTAACATCGAAAAACTTCAACCATTCTACAATAAAGAATGGATTGTAAATCAAGGTAACAAGATTCCTTCAGATTCTAAATTACTGAATACAGAAGTATTATCTGTTACAGGTATGAAAGATGGACAATTTGTGACCGATTTATCAGATGCTGACCATATTATGATTCATTACGCTGACGGTACAAAAGAAGAAAAATCCGTATCACCTAAGGTTACATCAAAAGTGGCTCAAGTAAAAGAATATGCTATTACAGATTTAGGTGATGTCGTTTACACACCAAATATGGTGGATAAGAATCGTAACAAACTAATTGCTGATGTGAAAGAAAAATTAGCAAGTGTCGAATTGATTTCACCTGAAGTGCGTGCATTGATGGACAAACGTGATAAACCTGCTGAAAATAGTGACAATCATAAGAACAATTATATTCGTAACTTATTCTTAGAAGAAAGCTTTGACGAAGTAAAAGGTAACCTTGATAAACTTGTGAAAGCAATCGTTGAAAATGAAGACCATCAGTTAAACGGCGACGAAGCTGCAATGAAGGCTCTTGTGAAGAGAGTAGAAGATAACAAAGCAAAAATTATGATGGGTCTGGCTTATCTCAATCGCTATTATGGTTTTGCGTATGGTGATATGAGCATTAAAGACATCATGATGTTTAAACCGGATTTCTATGGTAAATCAACGAATGTCATCGACCGCTTAATTCAAATCGGTTCACGTGAACACTTCTTGAAAGGTGATAGAACACAGGATGCATATCGTGATGTGATTGCAAGTGCTACTGGTAAAGCTAACTTGCATGAATTCCTAAAATACAACATGGAATTATTCACAAATGATACTGATATGAACACTTGGTTCAAGAATAACATTGCGGATAATGCTTATGTTGTTGAGAAACAATCATCAAATCCAGATTTCGCTAATAAGAAATATAAACTGTATGAAGTAATTAACAACGGTCATCATGGACGTTATATCTTACCACTTCTTAACCTGAAGAAAGCGCATATGTTCTTAATTACGACCTATAATACGATTGCGTTTAGTTCGTTTGAGAAATATGGTAAGACAACCGAAGCCCAACGTGAAGAGTTCAAGAAAGAAATCAATTTACGCGCGCAAGAACAAATCAATTATTTGGACTTCTGGTCAAGACTTGCTGCGGATAACGTTCGTAATCAACTCCTTAAGAGTGAAAATATGGTACCATCAGCTATTTGGGATAATCACTTTGCACCAGACCTTGGTTGGGTTGACCGTATGGGACATACTAAGAACGGGGACTTTGCTCCGATTCGTGAATTCTATGGTCCAACAGGTAAGTGGCATGGTAACAACGGTATGGGAGCTTATGCCTATATTTTCCAAAATCCACAACCACAAGAAGCTGTCTATTATATTTTATCTAGCTTAATCAGTGACTTCGGAACGTCTGCATTTACTCACGAAACTACACATATTAATGATCGTATGGCCTACTTGGGTGGATGGCGTCACCGTGAAGGAACAGACGTTGAAGCCTTTGCTCAAGGTATGTTACAATCACCATCTGTATCAAATCCAAATGGTGAATATGGTGCCTTAGGATTGAATATGGCATATGAGCGTCAAAATGATGGTAAGCAATGGTATAACTATAATCCTAATATGCTAGATAGTCGTCAGAAGATTGATCATTACATGAAGAATTATAATGAATCAATGATGATGCTTGATTACTTAGAAGCTGATGCCGTTATTAAGAAAAATGAAGGTACAAATGATAAGTGGTTCAAGAAAATGGACCGAGAATGGCGTTCGAATGCTGATCGTAACAGTCTAAAAGGTGAGCCACATCAATGGGATAAACTTCGTGATTTAAATGATGAAGAGAAAAACATGAAGTTAACAACGATTGATCAATTGGTAAACAATAACTTTGTTACGAAGCATGGAATGCCAGGTAATGGACGTTACCGTTCGGAAGGTTTCGATTCTGCTTATCAAACAGTTAATATGATGGCAGGTATCTATGGTGGTAATACAAGTAGAAGTGCTGTAGGTTCTATTTCATTTAAACATAATACATTCCGTATGTGGGGTTACTTTGGTTACCTCGATGGTTTCTTAGGATATGCTTCTAATAAATACAAAGATGCTGCTAAGAAAGAAAACAACGGTTATGTTGGAGATGATTTTATCATTAAGAAAGTTTCAAATGGAAGATTCCAAAACTTAGAAGAATGGAAATCTGCTTGGTACCATGAAGTTCATGAGAAAGCTCAAAAAGGTTTTGTTGAAATTGAAATTAATGGTGAGAAAATTTCAACTTATGCGAGACTTCAAGAGTTGTTTGATGAAGCAGTTGAAAAAGATCTTAAAGGGAATGGATTTGGAAATACAGTTGGTCTGAAAGAGAAAGTTTATAAACAACTTTTACAAAAATCTAACGGATTTACTGGAGATTTATTCACTAAATAGTAGATAAAACTAGTATAATAAAAAGGTAGACCAGTTTTGACTGGATCTACCTTTTTTGATGTTTTTGCAGTTCTTAAATGTTCATTTACAAGCATAATTATTGAATATATTTATAACTAAAATACTAGAAAATAGATTTTCAAAAAGTAAATGAAATGTCAGGCAGGGCTTTGTTTTATGGATTCTGTTCTAGTTCAAACAACTTGCAAAAATAGCTTAAAAATTATAAAATTAAATATAAAGTAATTTGTAAATACGCATAAAGTTTAATATGATATAATGTGTATACAGATAAGAGAAAAGGAAATATTATAAATGAAGAACAAGCTTTCTGATAAGTCCCTTGAGAATCAGAGAAAAGAAAAAATCATGCGTTTCTCCATTCGTAAATATAGTTTTGGTGCAGCGAGTGTAGCGGTTGCTGCCTTTTTAATGTTTTTAGGAAATGGAGCAGTTGCAGCTGATCAATTGAAAGTAACTGAAGAGTCTTCTAGTAAAGTAGAGTTGGCTCAATTAGGTGGGGAGAAGGCTGAAAATCAGAGTGAGTCCAAAATCAGTGAGCTAAAAATTAGTAAACCAGAATTAGATAAAAGCCAACTTGCAAATTATATTGGTGAAATTGAAGGTAAGATTTCAAGTGGAGCCTACGCTAATAAGACAGAGGAAAGTGTAGCGAGTCTAGCTGCTGAATTGGCTAATGCCAAAGCAACTTTAGCGAACGCAAGCAGTCAAGAAGAATTGACGAGTGCCTATCAAAAACTGGTTGCTACAGTTAACTCAAAATTACGAAATAAGCTGGTTGAGAAAAAAGAAATTGTTTCAACAGATACAACTGAAGGTAAAGAAACAGTTGGTATCAAAGCTGATAATACTGAGAAACCATCAGAATCAAATGCGATTGAAAATACTGGTGCCAATGATCCACGTAATGGGAGTGAAATTGAAAAGGATACAACATTCCGTGCAGCTGTGAATCAAGATCCTAAGGTAGACTTTACATTCTCCATACCAGATGAGAAGAAAATCTATATCTATAACGAAGAGCATTTCTCATTAGAAATTCCTGTTTATTCTGAAACTGGAAAGATTCGTTATGCAACGATTAAGAAAGGATCTAGACAAAGATTCCCTAATGTTGCAGGTACAGATAATGACTTGGATGTTGAATTTGGATTTACTGCTAGGGTAATAAATCGTGCTGAAACGGCAGGGGTAACATCGGAGGCGAGTCAAGCAAATCCTGCGAAAATCGTTATTACAGGTCGTCCAAACGATATACTGAAAAAACACAGAGATTATACAAAACAAGAAAACCAAACACTTAACGTGGGTACTCGTTATATTCAGGTGGTTGATGATCAAGGTAGAGAGAATCTTAAAAAAGGTGATAGTATTGCAGACCCAGGGTATTTCTACTTAGTATTAAAAGCTCAATCTAAGAAATATTCATTAAGATCTCAACCTACAGATGAAAAGATTTCTGTAACTAGTTTGACAAATCCTACAGCAGAAGATTTAAAGAAAATCAAAGATAGTATTCAATTAGAATATTCAACAACAAACGAAGATGCACGATTTGCTGATAAACGTGGAACTTTAGTTGAACATCCTGAGGATGTTATTCAATCGGTTAATATCGTCGGAAATAATATTGTTGTTACATTTACAGATGGTTCTACGAAGACGAAACCAGTAAGTGAAATTGTACAAAAAAATGTTCCACCGGTTGTTAATCTACCGTATTCAAACGAAGCGAACAGAAATATTTATATCTATTCTGGAGAAGAGACAGACCTAACATTTACTGCAACGGATGAGTCTAAGATTAAGGACCTAAAACTTCGTGGCCCTGGTGACATTAACTATAATAATGCAACTAGTTTTGGTTTAGCAGTAGGGAATATTGTTGATAGCGCAGTAACAAGCGGAGCAGGTTCTGTTTCTGAAGATAAGAAGACAGCAACAATTAAAATGACTGGAACAACGAACTTAACTGCTGGGAAAAAATGGACAAGTGTTATCGTTGCAAAAGATGACAATAATGGAGAAAGTGCACCTTTTAACGGAAGAATTAATGCAACTACTAATCCTGCAGAACGTCAAAAAATTGAAGGTTATGTTGAATTCGTAGTAAAAAATCAGACTACTAAATATGATATTAAGACTCCAGAAGGAACAGTTAGTGTAGTAGATCCAGCGAATGTTACGGCTGACGAATTTGAAAAAATTAAAGAAAAAGTAAAAATCGAGTACTCTCAAACTAACGATGATGCAAATCTTACAAGTAAGAGAGGTCAAGCTGTAGACAATCAAGCTACAAGAATTTCTACGATTACAAAAGATGCTAGTGGAAATCTTGTTGTGACATATAAAGATGGTTCAACTGACACAAAACCTTTATCAGAATATGTAAGTTTAAATAAACAACCTGCAATTGATGCGGTTAACAAGGCTGCTGAAGATAAAATTGCAGAGATTAATGCTAATACAAACGCAACTGCAGAAGAAAAAGCAGCTGCAATCGAAAAAGTTACTGCCGATAAAGCAAAAGCTTTAACAGCAATTAATGATAACTCGGTTACGACGAAAGCTGTATTAGATAATGCCAAAACATCAGGAACAACAGCGATTAGCAATGATAATCCTGTAGCAACGAAGAAAGATACAGCAAAAGCAGCTATTGATACAGCTTTAAGAGAGAAAGAAGCAGCAATAGATGCGAATAATGATTTAACGACAGAAGAGAAGAATGTAGCAAAAGCAGATGCACAGGCAAAAGCGACTGCAGCGAAAACAGTAATCGATAATGCGACAACAAACGCAGCTGTGGACTCAGCTAAAACTGCAGGTACAACGAGTGTAAGTTCAGTAACACCAACAGCAGTAGCAAAACCAGCGGCTAAGAACGCAATAGATGAGGCACTTAAAGCAAAAGAAGCTCAACTTGATGCAAGAAATGATTTAACAACTGAAGAAAAAGAAGCGGCAAAAGCAGATGCACAAGCAAGAGCAACAGCGGCTAAAAATAATATTGATACTGCAACAACAAATTCAACAGTAGATAATGCGAAAACTACAGGCGTTACTGATGTAGAAAGTGTTAACCCGCAAGCAAGTCAAAAGAAAACTGATGCAAAAAATGCAGTAGATGAAGCATTAAAAACAAAAGAAGCCGCTATAGATGCAAACAACGACTTAACAGACGAAGAAAAAACAGCGGCGAAAGCTGATGCAAAAGCAAAAGCAGACGCAGCGAAACAAGCAATCGACAACGCAACAACAAACGCAGCGGTAGAACAAGCTAAAAAAGACGGAGCGACAAGTGTATCTTCAGTCACTCCAACACCAGCAGCTAAACCGGCTGCAAAACAAGCCATCGATGACGCATTGAAAGCTAAGAATGACACGATTGATGCCAACAACGATTTAACAGCAGAAGAAAAAGCCAAAGCTAAAGAAGATGCGAAAGCCAAAGCAGATGCAGCGAAACAAGCCATCGATAACGCGACAACAAATGCAGCGGTAGAACAAGCTAAAAAAGACGGAGCGACAAGTGTATCTTCAGTCACTCCAACACCAGCAGCTAAACCGGC
>NZ_CAMHVK010000008.1:0-110761 GCF_946188615.1 Streptococcus mitis | reverse complement strand
ACGATTTAACAGCAGAAGAAAAAGCCAAAGCTAAGGAAGACGCAAAAGCGAAAGCTGACGCAGCTAAGCAAGCCATCTACAACGCAACAACAAACGATGTAGTAACTCAAGCTAAAAACGATGGGGCAGCAAGTGTAGCTTCAGTTACTCCAGCAGCAGTAGTGAAGACAGCAGCTAAGCAATCCATCGACGAAGCTCTGAAAGCTAAGAATGATGAAATCGACGCTCGTACAGACCTAACAGATGAAGAGAAAGCTGCTGCTAAGTCAGAAGCAAAAGCTAAGGCTGACGCAGTGAAAGCAACCATCGACAACGCAACAACAAATGCAGAAGTAGAACAAGCTAAGGTGACTGGAACAACAGAAGTCACTTCAGTCAATCCAGAGGCGTTGACTAAGTCAGCAGCTAAGCAATCCATCGACGAAGCTTTGAAAGCTAAGACTGATGAGATAGACGCTCGTACAGACTTGACAGATGAGGAGAAAACTGCAGCTAAGGGAGACGCGAAAACAAAAGCTGACGCAGCGAAGACTGCAATCGACAACGCAACAACAAACGATGCAGTAACTCAAGTTAAAAACGATGGGGCAGCAAGTGTAGCTTCAGTGACTCCAGCAGCAGTAGCGAAGACGGAAGCTAAGCAAGCCATCGATGAAGCTCTTAAAGCTAAGAGTGCTGAGATAGACGCACGTACAGACTTAACAGACGAAGAGAAAACTGTGGCTAAATTAGATGCAAAAGCCAAAGCTGACGCAGCGAAAGCAACCATCGACAACGCAATAACAAATGCGGAGGTAGAACAAGCTAAGGTGACTGGAATAACAGAAGTAAAAGCAGTAGATCCACAACCAGAAGCTAAGACAGCAGCTAAGCAAGCCATCGATGATGCCCTAAAAGCTAAGAACGACGAGATAGACGCTCGTACAGATTTAACAGACGAAGAGAAAACTGCTGCTAAGTCAGAAGCAAAAGCTAAGGCCGACGCAGCAAAAGAAGTTATCGATAAAGCGACAACCAATGCAGAAGTTGACCAAGCAAAGTCAACTGGAATTGCAGAAGTCACTTCAGTAAATCCAGGTGCAGTGGCTAAGACAGAAGCTAAGCAAGCCATCGACGAAGCTCTGAAGGCTAAGAACGACGAAATCGACGCACGTACAGACTTAACAGATGAAGAGAAAGCTGCTGCTAAGTCAGAAGCAAAAGCTAAGGCTGACGCAGCAAAAGAAGCCATCGACAAAGCAACAACGAATGCAGCAGTCGACCAAGCTAAAACTAACGGAACTTTAGAAGTCACTTCAGTAAATCCAGAAGCAGTAGCGAAGACAGAAGCTAAGCAAGCCATCGACGATGCTTTGAAAGCTAAGACTGCCGAAATTGATGCTCGTACAGACTTAACAGATGAAGAGAAAACTGCAGCCAAAGCAGATGCAAAAGCCAAAGCTGACGCAGCAAAATCAGCCATAGATAAAGCAACAACGAATGCAGAAGTCTACCAATCTAAGTCAACTGGAATCACAGCAGTGACTTCAGTAAACCCAGAGGCAGTAGCGAAGACAGAAGCTAAGCAAGCCATCGACGAAGCGCTTAAATCTAAGACTGATGAAATCGACTCTCGTACAGACTTAACAGACGAAGAGAAAACCGCGGCTAAAGCAGAAGTAAAAGATAAGGCTGACGCAGCAAAATCAGCCATAGATAAAGCAACAAAGAATGCAGAAGTCGACCAATCTAAGGCAACTGGAATCACAGCAGTGACTTCAGTAAACCCAGAGGCAGTAGCGAAGACGGAAGCTAAGCAATCCATCGACGAAGCGCTTAAAGCTAAGACTTCCGAGATAGACTCTCGCACAGACTTAACAGAAGAAGAGAAAATTGGGGCTAAGGCAGAAGCAAAAACAAAAGCTGACGCAGCGAAGACTGCAATCGACAACGCAACAACAAATGCGGAAGTAGAACAAGCTAAGGTGACTGGAACAAGAGAAGTAAATAATGTAAATCCAGACGCAGTAGCAAAGTCAGAAGCTAAGAAATCCATCGACGAAGTTCTTAAAGCTAAGACTGCCGAGATAGACGGACGTACAGACTTAACAGATGAAGAGAAAACTGCAGCCAAAGCAGACGCGAAAGCTAAAGCTGACGCAGCGAAAGCAGCCATCGACAAAGCAACAACGAATGCAACAGTCGACCAAGCTAAGTCAACTGGTATTGAGGAAGTGAACTCAGTCAATCCGATTGCACAAATTAGACCGGCAGTTGGAGCAAGTGCTGGAGTTCATGTAAACTCAGCTAATCCAACTTCTAAAGAAAAACCACAGGAAAAACAAGCAATAGACCAAGTATTGAAAACTGATGAAGCCAAAGCTAAAGTGAAAGATAGTGTAGCATCTACTATCTCACAACTTGAAAATGAGAATCAGCAAGTAGCTACTAATCAGCGTGTAGTGGCTAGAGAATTGCCAAATACAGGTACAACAGAATCCATAACAGCAATTGTTGCAGCAACAGCTAGTGCGATACTTGGTTTTGGTCTTATTGCTCGTCGTCGAAAAGAAGATGAAGAAGACAAATTAGAAAATCAGTAACGATTTCTAACAGTTGCAACTCCTTTTTTGAGACTAAGTAGATAATATTATTCTTAAAACTCTCCTAGAGCAAAATAGCTACTAGGAGAGTTTTTTCTCTAATCAGAAGATACGTGACGGGACTAAAAACAATCTCATCTGCTTTGCGGATGAGGGTTTTCTTATTTTGTGCTATACTTAAGATATGCATAGAAAAACAGTGATTGATTTTAGGGCTTTGGGCGAGAGATACACCTTTACCCAGCCTATTAAAGAGTTGAAAACGAGAAATGTAGCAGAAGTGGCAGATTTGCTGGTACAAGTGGAAAGCTACCAAGAGCAAGGCTACTATGTGGTGGGCTATGTCAGCTACGAGGCTGCACCTGCTTTTGAGGAGAAATTAGCAGTTCATAAAGCTCCTTTACTGGACGAGTATTTGCTTTACTTTACTGTTCACGATAGGGTGGAGACATCTCCTATTCCCCTGACTTATGATGAGGTTGATTTGCCTTCAAATTGGCAGGAAGTGACGTCTGAAGCAGATTATGAAAAGGCGATTGCTCAGATTCACCATCATTTGCGGCAGGGGGACACCTATCAGGTCAACTACACCGTCCAACTCAAGCAAAAATTAAGTGCCAATCCTTTTGCCATCTACAATCGTATGGTAGTAGAGCAGGAGGCGGGCTACAATGCTTATGTTGAACATGACGAGATGGCAGTGATTTCCATGAGTCCAGAGCTCTTTTTTGAGCAAAATGACCGTGAGTTGACAACGCGACCAATGAAGGGAACGACTCAGCGTGGAGTGACTGACCAAGAAGACTTGGAGCAGGCCAGTTGGTTGGAACAGGATCCCAAAAATCGCTCTGAAAATATGATGATTGTGGACCTCTTGCGCAACGATATGAACCGTATTTCTGAAGTGGGAAGTGAACATGTGGAGCGTCTCTGCCAAGTGGAACAGTATTCAACTGTTTGGCAGATGACTTCAACCATCAAGAGTCAGTTGCGAGAGGATGTTGACCTTGTTGAAATCTTCCGTTCTCTCTTTCCTTGCGGATCCATAACGGGTGCACCCAAAATTGCGACTATGGAGATTATCAAGGACTTGGAGCCACAACCGCGTGGAGTCTACTGCGGAACCATTGGTTTCCTGCTTCCAAATGGGCGACGAATTTTTAATGTTGCTATTCGGACCATTCAACTCTACAAGGAGCAAGCTATCTATGGAGTTGGCGGAGGCATTACATGGGATAGCACTTGGGAGTCTGAATACCGCGAGGTTCATCAAAAGGCAGCAGTTCTCTATCGTAAACAAGCTCGTTTCAAACTGATTACTACAGGGAAAATCAGCCAGAAGAACTTGCTGCTTGAGAATCAACATATAGAAAGGCTGAGAAAAGCTAGTCGGTATTTTGCCTTTCCATTTGATTCAGAAAACTTGAAACAAAAGATAGAGGAGGAGTGTCAGGCTTGTGATGCTAATCAAGATTACCGCTTGCGTATTTCTCTCAGCAAGTCTGGAGAGATAGAAGTCGAACGCCGAGTATTAACACCCCTCAGTCCAAGTTTTTGTCAGGCCAAACTTTGTCTGCAGGAAGCCAATTTGCAACAAGCCTTTACCTACTTCAAAACGACTCACCGACCGCATTTGAGCCTAGAGGAACAAGAGATCATTTATCATAATGTAAAAGGAGAACTTCTTGAAACCTCTATCGGAAATTTGGTTCTGAAAATTTCTGGGAAACTCTACACACCGCCTATCCGACTGGGAATCTTGCCAGGAATTTACCGTCAGCTCTTGCTGGAAACAGGACAGGTAGAAGAGAGAGTCTTGACTTTAAAAGACTTAGCCCGAGCAGAAGCTATTTACGGCTGTAATGCAGTCAGGGGCTTGTATGAGTTGTCAGTAAGGGAGAACTAAATGAAATTAATATTTTTACATGGCCTAGGTCAGTCAGCAGATAGTTGGAAAGAAGTTCGGAATCTACTGACAGATTATCCTTCTGAGGCTATTGAGTTATTTCCTTCTGGAGTTAGCAACTATCAACAAGCTAAAGAGCGAGTTTATCAGCATCTAGCTCAAGAGACAGAACCTTTTATTTTGGTTGGATTGTCCTTAGGTGCTGCCCTGGCATTAGAACTATCTAGTTACGATTTATCAAATCTCCGAGCTTTGGTTCTATCAGGATGTCCACTTAAACTGTCTGGTAATATCCTATTTTATCTTCAGTTGATGATTTTTAAACTACTTCCCAAAAAAGTATTTGAAAAACAGGGAGCAGACAAGGCTTTTATGGTCGGAGTTTCTGAGGAATTGAAGACACTTGATTTAACTGATATATCAAGAACTTGTCCTTATCCAACCTTACTAATTTGTGGCAGCAAAGATAAACCAAATCTTAGTTCTATGAGAAGTCTTCATAAACTAATATCAGAATCCCAATTTCAGATTATCCCATACGGCCCTCATGTCTTGAATAAGGAAAAACCAAAAGAGTTTGCTGAACAGATTAAACCTTTCCTTGAATTGCTGAAATAAGTTTGATAAAATAATAGTGAAATCGATAACATCGTTATAGGAGAAAGAAATGAATAAACGTCTATTTTTAAAAATGAGTCTGGCTACCTTGCCAGTTTTAGCCTTGTTTTCACAACCTGTGTTAGCAGAAGAAAACATTCATTTTTCTAGTTGTAAAGAAGCTTGGGCGAATGGATACGCAGATATTTACGAGGGAGAACCTGGTTATTCTGCCAAGTTAGACCGCGATCATGATGGTGTGGCTTGCGAATTGAAAAATGCTCCTAAGGGTGCTTTTAAAGCAAAACAAGCGGCTACAAATCAAACTGATACAACTTCATCAACAACAAGTGGTTGGGTTAAGCAGGACGGCGCTTGGTATTATTTTGACGGAAATGGAAATCCAGTGAAAAATGCATGGCAGGGAAGCTATTACCTGAAAGCTGATGGTAAAATGGCACAGAGTGAATGGATTTATGACTCTTCTTATCAAGCTTGGTATTATTTGAAATCAGATGGTTCTTATGTAAAAAATGCATGGCAAGGAGCTTATTACCTTAAATCAAACGGTAAAATGGCACAAGGTGAGTGGGTTTATGACTCTTCTTATCAAGCCTGGTATTACTTGAAATCAGATGGTAAAATGGCTAAAAATGAGCGAGTTGATGGAGGCCGCTACTATGTAGATGCTTCAGGTCTATGGAAACCATAAGTAAGGATAAAATCTAGAAAGTTAATGCAAACCTTTGCATAAATGAGTGAATTTTGTTATACTAGTACTGTAAGCATTTTCAATTAATTCATAATTAAAAAGGAGAATATGATGAGTCAAAAGATTATTGGGATTGACCTTGGTGGAACTTCTATCAAATTTGCAATTTTAACTCAAGAGGGAGAAATCCAAGAAAAATGGTCTATCAAGACAAATATTTTGGATGAAGGAAGCCACATTGTAGATGATATGATTGAGTCTATTCAGCATCGTTTGGACTTGCTTGGATTGGAAGCAGCAGACTTCCAAGGTATTGGAATGGGATCACCAGGTGTGGTTGACCGTGAAAAAGGAACTGTTATCGGTGCCTACAACCTCAACTGGAAAACCCTTCAACCAATTAAAGAAAAGATTGAAAAAGCCTTGGGCATTCCATTCTTCATCGATAATGATGCCAACGTAGCTGCTCTTGGTGAGCGCTGGATGGGTGCTGGTGATAACCAACCAGACGTTGTCTTTATGACACTTGGTACAGGTGTTGGTGGCGGTATCGTCGCTGAAGGGAAATTGCTTCATGGTGTTGCTGGTGCAGCAGGTGAGCTTGGCCACATCACTGTTGACTTTGACCAACCAATCGCATGTACTTGTGGTAAAAAAGGATGTCTTGAGACAGTGGCTTCGGCAACAGGAATTGTCAACTTGACTCGTCGTTATGCCGACGAATACGAAGGTGATGCAGCCTTGAAACGCTTGATTGATAATGGAGAAGAAGTAACTGCTAAGACTGTCTTTGATTTGGCAAAAGAAGGAGACGATCTTGCTTTGATCGTTTACCGTAATTTCTCACGTTACTTGGGAATCGCTTGTGCTAACATTGGCTCAATCCTAAACCCATCAACAATCGTTATCGGTGGCGGTGTGTCAGCTGCAGGAGAATTCCTTCTACAAGGTGTTCAAAAGGTTTACGACGAAAATACCTTCCCACAAGTACGCACAACAACTAAACTAGCTCTTGCAACTCTAGGAAATGACGCTGGAGTTATCGGAGCAGCATCACTTGTATTGCAATAAAATAAAAAAGGAGAAAATTGCTTTCCAGAAGCGAGTGATTTTCCTCCTTTCTTTTTTTATGCTATACTAGTTAGGACAATAAATGAGGTGAGAGAGAATGACAAAAGCAGATACGATTTTTAAAGAAAATATTGAACGAATCCTCAAAGACGGTGTCTTTTCTGAACAAGCCCGTCCCAAGTACAAGGATGGGACAGTTGCCAACTCCAAATACGTAACGGGTGCCTTTGCAGAGTATGACTTGGCAAAAGGGGAATTTCCTATCACAACCTTGCGTCCCATTGCAATCAAATCCGCCATCAAGGAAGTGCTCTGGATTTACCAAGACCAGTCTAATAGCCTAGAAGTGCTTAATGACAAGTACAATGTTCACTACTGGAATGACTGGGAAGTGGGAGATACGGGAACTATTGGTGAGCGTTACGGGGCGGTCGTTAAGAAACACGACATCATCAATAAGCTTCTCAAGCAGTTGGAAGCTAATCCTTGGAACCGTCGGAATATTATTTCTCTCTGGGATTACCAAGCTTTCGAAGAAACAGATGGCCTTCTACCATGCGCCTTTCAGACTATGTTTGATGTCCGCCGTGTAGATGGAGAAATCTATCTGGATGCGACCTTGACCCAGCGTTCTAATGATATGCTGGTGGCCCACCATATCAACGCTATGCAGTACGTGGCTCTTCAAATGATGATTGCCAAGCATTTCGGCTGGAAGGTTGGGAAGTTCTTCTACTTCATAAACAATCTCCATATCTATGATAATCAATTTGAACAAGCTCAGGAATTGCTTCGTCGTGAGCCATCAAACTGCCAACCACGTTTGGTTTTAAATGTGCCAGATAAGACCAATTTCTTTGATATCAAAGCAGAAGATTTTGAGTTGGTGGATTATGACCCTGTCAAGCCACAGTTAAAGTTTGACCTAGCTATTTAATACTATTTGAAAATCTATTCAAACCACGTCAGCGTCGCTTCATCTACAACCTCAAAACCATGTTTTGAGCTGACTTCGTCAGTTCTATCCACAACCTTAAAACAGTGTTTTGAGCTGACTTCGTCAGTCTTATCTACAACCTCAAAGCAGTACTTTGAGCAACCTGAGGCTAGTTTCTTAGTTTGCTCAGTATAAAAGAATAGAAAAAAGAAGTTGAGAAAATAAATCCCAACTTCTTTTGTTTCTTAACGTGATACGCGGCGACGAGCTGCTTTTTTACGGTTTTCTTCGATGAAAGCTGCTTTTTGCTCTTCTGGTTCGATCACTTTCTTTTTAAATGCGTATACTGCACCTGCGACTGCAGCGACAGTTCCTGCGACACCTGTTACAAGACCTTTAGCGAATCCTTTAGCCATGAGTCTTCCTCCTTTATCTTCTTAATCAGCCAGCCCCCTCAAGAGGTCACATTTTTCTGACTGACCTTTTTGTGTTATAATAATAGTAACGAAAAAATGGGAATTTTTCAAGGAAAAAAGATGAAAACAAAAATAATTGTGATTGTTGGACCGACTGCAGTTGGAAAAACAGCCCTTGCCATCGAAGTTGCAAAGCGTTTTAATGGCGAAGTGGTTAGTGGAGATAGCCAGCAAGTCTATCGAGGTCTGGATATAGGGACGGCTAAGGCTAGTCCAGAAGAGCAGGCAGCTGTTCCTCATCATTTAATCGATGTTAGAGAGGTAACCGAGTCTTACTCGGCTTTTGATTTTGTTTCAGAAGCTAAGAAGGCTATTGAGGATATTCAAAGCCGTGGCAAGCTAGCTATTATTGCTGGTGGGACTGGGCTTTATATCCAGAGCTTGCTTGAAGGCTACCACCTAGGTGGTGAGACTCCTCATGAGGAGATTTTAGCTTATCGAGCTAGTTTGGAGCCATATTCAGATGAGGAATTAGCCCATTTGGTGGAGCAAGCAGACCTTGAGATTCCCCAGTTTAATCGTCGTCGTGCGATGCGTGCCTTGGAAATTGTCCATTTTGGTCAGGATTTGGAAAATAAAGAGAGTCTATATGAACCGCTGATTATCTGCTTGGACGATGAGCGCAGTCAGCTTTATGAGCGTATCAATCACCGAGTGGACCTGATGTTTGAAGCTGGACTTCTAGACGAAGCTAAGTGGTTGTTTGACCATTATCCAGATGTGCAGGCTGCTAAAGGGATTGGTTACAAGGAACTCTTTCCTTACTTCCGTGGAGAGCAGACCTTGGAGGATGCTAGTGAGAGTCTCAAACAGGCGACTCGTCGTTTTGCCAAACGTCAGTTGACCTGGTTCCGTAATCGCATGCAGGTGACCTTTTATCAGATTGGAGAAACTGGTGTAAAAGATCGCATTTTAAGCCAGATAGAGGAGTTTTTAGATGATTGAAACGGAGAAAAAAGAGGAACGGGTCCTGCTCATTGGTGTAGAATTGCAGGGCATGGACAATTTTGATCTCTCTATGGAAGAATTGGCCAGTTTAGCGAAAACAGCAGGGGCAGTCGTTGTAGATAGCTACAGACAAAAACGTGAAAAATATGATTCCAAGACCTTCGTCGGCTCTGGTAAGTTAGAAGAAATTGCGCTTATGGTGGATGCAGAAGAAATTACCACTGTCATCGTCAACAACCGTTTAACTCCACGGCAAAATGTCAATTTAGAAGAAGTTCTGGGTGTCAAGGTCATTGACCGTATGCAGTTGATTTTGGATATCTTTGCCATGCGAGCTCGAAGCCATGAAGGGAAGCTCCAAGTTCACCTAGCTCAGCTCAAATATCTCTTGCCTCGCTTGGTTGGTCAGGGAATTATGCTCAGTCGTCAGGCAGGGGGAATTGGTTCCCGTGGACCTGGTGAAAGCCAGCTGGAGCTGAATCGTCGTAGTGTTCGCAATCAAATTACGGATATCGAGCGCCAGCTCAAGGTGGTTGAGAAAAATCGGGCGACTGTCAGAGAAAAACGTTTGGAGTCCAGCACCTTTAAGATTGGTTTGATTGGTTACACCAATGCTGGGAAATCAACCATCATGAACACTTTGACCAGTAAGACACAGTATGAAGCAGACGAGCTCTTTGCGACTTTGGACGCGACAACTAAGAGTATCCATCTGGGAGGCAATCTCCAAGTAACTTTGACAGATACAGTTGGCTTTATTCAAGATTTGCCGACAGAGTTGGTGTCCAGTTTCAAGTCAACCTTGGAAGAAAGCAAGCATGTGGACCTTCTGGTTCATGTGATCGATGCCAGCAATCCTTACCATGAGGAGCATGAAAAAACAGTCCTGTCCATCATGAAAGACCTGGACATGGAAGATATTCCTCGCCTGACCCTTTATAATAAAGCGGATTTGGTGGAGGATTTTACGCCTACCCAAACGCCTTATGCCCTCATTTCTGCCAAGTCTGAGGATAGTCGTGAGAACTTGCAGGCACTATTTTTAGAGAAAATCAAGGATATTTTTGAATCTTTTACCCTGCGCGTGCCTTTTTCTAAGTCCTACAAGATTCATGATTTAGAAAGTGTTGCGATTCTTGAAGAACGTGATTATCAGGAAGACGGCGAAGTGATTACAGGCTACATTTCCGAGAAAAATAAATGGAGGTTAGAGGAATTTTATGACTGATATTAAAACCTTGGCTCTAAAATATGGGGGCTATACAAGTCTGGATAAGGTCTATCTGGATCAACTTCTAGCTGGTAAAACAGAGCAAGAGCAGTTGGCACTGATCACTCCTCCGCCTAGCGTGGTCAATGCTTATTTTGCAGAACTCTACCAGAAAAAAAGTCCTGAGGCTGCGACGGATTATTTTGCGGAACTCAGTCAGGAACTGAATCTTTACAATACTGAGCCAAGTTTCACCCTAGAAAATAAGCCTTTTATTCGGCTTAATCTGTCGGGTAAATCCTTTGGTTTTTGTTATGAGAGTGAGGGTCTGGGTCGGATTTTCTCTGAGAATGAAGAGAAGATTTCTGATGACTTGCTTTTTGAAATTGCACAAATTTTTCCCCATCAACTGGTCTTTGAAGAGTCTGGTAAGATTTACATGAAGTCTGTCGGGGACGAGGAAGTTGTGAGCGTGGAGAGTCTCACAGCTTTGACTGATTTGGAAAGCTTGGCTGACGGTCGTAAACGTCTCAAAGGATACAGCCAAGAGGATTTACTGCAAGAAGCTGCTGCTTTTTCTGGCAAATGTTATTTCCGATCGGAAAACCGCACAGCTATGTTATATATTGATTAATTAGAAAGTATCGAATGGATATTCAATTTTTAGGAACAGGGGCTGGTCAGCCCTCTAAAGCCCGCAACGTATCAAGTCTTGCCCTGAAACTTTTGGATGAGATTAACGAAGTTTGGCTCTTTGACTGTGGAGAAGGAACGCAAAATCGCATTCTGGAAACCACAATTCGACCACGCAAGGTCAGCAAAATCTTTATCACTCACCTGCATGGAGACCATATCTTTGGCTTGCCAGGATTCCTTTCTAGCCGCGCTTTTCAAGCTAATGAAGAGCAGACAGATTTGGAAATCTATGGACCGCAAGGGATCAAGTCCTTTGTCTTAACCAGTCTTCGTGTGTCAGGTTCGCGCCTGCCTTACCGTATTCATTTTCATGAGTTTGACCAAGATTCTTTAGGGAAAATCCTTGAAACCGATAAATTCACTGTGTATGCAGAGGAGCTGGACCACACTATTTTCTGTGTTGGTTACCGTGTCATGCAAAAGGACCTAGAAGGAACGCTGGATGCTGAAAAACTTAAGGCTGCTGGTGTCCCATTTGGCCCACTTTTTGGAAAAATTAAAAACGGTCAGGACGTTGTTTTAGAAGATGGGACTGAAATCAAGGCGTCAGACTATATCTCAGCCCCACGTCCAGGTAAAATTATCACTATTCTGGGTGACACTCGCAAAACGGATGCCAGTGTGCGTCTGGCTGTCAATGCCGATGTCCTTGTCCATGAATCGACTTATGGCAAGGGTGACGAAAAAATTGCTCGTAACCATGGCCACTCTACTAACATGCAAGCTGCACAAGTAGCGGTAGAAGCAAGTGCTAAACGCCTCTTACTCAACCATATCAGTGCCCGTTTTCTCTCAAAAGATATCAGCAAGCTCAAAAAAGACGCTGCTAGTGTTTTTGAAAATGCCCATGTGGTCAAAGACTTGGAAGAAGTGGAAATCTAAAAGCTTGAGAAAGGAACAGTATGTCTACTATTCTCATTACCGGAGCTAGTGGTGGTCTAGCCCAAGAAATGGTCAAACTCTTGCAAAATGACCAACTCATCTTGCTTGGTAGAAATAAGGAAAAATTAGCCCAACTCTACAGAAACTATCCCCATGCAGAATTGATTGAAATCGACATTACCGATGATTCAGCCTTAGAAACTCTGGTAGCAGACCTTCATCTCCGCTATGGCAAGATTGATGTTTTGATAAACAACGCTGGTTACGGGATTTTTGAAGAATTTGACCAGATTTCTGACCAAGATATTCATCAGATGTTCGAGGTCAATACCTTTGCCCTAATGAATCTGTCTCGTCGCCTTGCGGCTCGAATGAAGGAAAGTCGAAAAGGCCATATCATCAATATTGTTAGCATGGCAGGTTTGATCGCTACTGGCAAGTCTAGTCTCTACTCAGCAACCAAGTTTGCTGCTATTGGTTTTTCAAATGCTCTGCGCCTCGAACTCATGCCATATGGAGTCTATGTGACAACAGTCAATCCAGGACCAATCCGAACAGGATTTTTTGACCAAGCGGACCCAGATGGGACTTATCTTAAGTCGGTTGACCGTTTCTTGCTAGAACCAGATACAGTGGCTAAAAAGATTGTCAAGATTATAGGAAAAAACAAACGAGAACTCAATCTTCCTCTTTTGCTCAATTTAGCCCACAAATTTTATACCCTCTTTCCCAAACTAGCTGATAAGTTGGCAGGGGGAATCTTTAATTATAAATAAAAAAGTTGTTCCTACAATGGAGCAACTTTTTTGACGATTAGAATAAATCAATACCAGTCTTATTTAATGCATGGCAATGATAGGTGAAGGCGTTGATAAAATTAGAGTAGTACTGCTGATCAATAAATTTTGCGCTTTGAAGATAATTAAAAAGATTTTTGGCTAGGGGAATAGCCTCAGGTTTATTCCATCTAAATTGATTGTAAACATGTTCAACTTCTAGGAACATGAGTGGAATAGCTAGATAGCCTCGTTCGAAGGTCTGAAGTGATTTAATTTTTTTAATAATCTCATCAGCCTTTTGATAGTATCCCAGTTCAGAGAAATATTTTGCAGAGAAAGTAAGAGCATTTAAGATACGGATGTAGGTGTCGGTATTAGCACTTTCTTTGTACATAAGTAGTAATTGTTTGGTCATATGGTCAATAAGTTCTATCGGGCAATGATTGACAATGACGCGATAAATTTCAAGTTCGATACTATTAAAGACATCAGATTTCATTAAATGATTGATAATGTTTTGAATTCTGGCAACAGTTTCTGGACTCTTTGATATGGTTGGATAATGTCTTAATTTAATAGATTTGAAAATCATATCTGCTTGCAGTGGATTGTCTTTTAGGTAGACATCAAATAATTTTTCGTATTCTTCAATATAAGTGAGGATATCTTCTTCATGGACCACATGCTTGCCAAATTCAATAGCTGGTAATTCTAAACAGTCACCACCTTTATTTGCATAGGCGAGAACAAAATCATTCCATTCAACTCCGATAACAATTAACAGTTTAGCAAAGTTTTCAAGTGAAATTCCTTTGTCTCCTTTTTCAAATTGACTTAGGAACTGCGGCGATACGATATCTGAGGCGGCTTCCTTTAGGCTGAGGCCTCGTGCTTCGCGCAGGTACTTAAATGTAGCTCCAAATGGATATAGGTTTTCCATAAATAGTCTCCTTACATACTTCTAAGACTATTATACAAAAATTTGGAGAAAAAAATGGAGAAAGAAAACTATAGTTACAAAATATTAGAATTCTATGCTATTTTTTGTTTTTATGAACAAGATTGAAACTATAGTTTAAATGACGAAAAATTTAAATATCTATTATGGTATGATAGGGGAAAGAATAGCTAATAAAGACGGCTTGTTATACTAGTATAACAAGGATTGACTTATCACTCAATCCTATTCTATCAGTCATTAAAGGAGAAAATGATATGGGAAAAACTTAAATGCTCGATACTAGAAAAAAATTATATTTACTTTTAAGGTTATAAGACAATTATCAAAAATTTTTAGAAAAATAAAAATATATAAGGAGTTTTGTTATGAAAAACAGAAAAATGTTGGCTTCTTCTTTACTAGCCGGTGCTTTATTATCAGTAGGTTATGTAGCTTCTAAACCGACAGCGGTTCACGCTTTAACAGATATGAGTGTCAAGGATACTCAAAATCCCTTGAAAATCACCTTGATACAGACAGATGGAAGTTATACAGTAGATACACTTTTGGTTGACCTGCAAAGAAGTTCTACAACTACTGATAATACAGCTCTTGATTTTGATCTAGTTAATGAAGATACCGGTGCACTTGCTTCTTCATCCTTTTTTGGTAGATTTAGAGGAAGTAATAGAATAAAAGAGGGAATTAATATACTCTTAGTAAAAGATGGGAACTACCATCTAGATATTTACAGTTCAGGTGATTTTGGAAAACGTTACTTCGGACGTTCAGAAGTTTTTAGAATCTCTAGAGGTGAATATTCTCCGATTAAAAAGGTAGAGATATCAACAGCAACTGAAACTCCAAAACAAACCACTAACTCTAGCTCAGCTCAGACTGGCTGGTCAGGTTCTTCTTACTACAAAGCAGGAGTTAAAGTAGTTAATCAATGGATTTTTGATGTTCAGTACAATTCATACTTCTAC
Source organism: Streptococcus mitis (assembly GCF_946188615.1). Lineage (GTDB taxonomy): Bacteria > Bacillota > Bacilli > Lactobacillales > Streptococcaceae > Streptococcus > Streptococcus mitis_BZ. The sequence goes on along the minus strand of NZ_CAMHVK010000008.1, from coordinate 96,039 downwards.
CTAAATGCTTCAGGTAACTTTGTTCAAAATGCTTGGTCAGGTAATTACTACCTCAAATCAGGTGGTTACATGGCTAAGAGTGAGTGGATTTACGATAAAAACTATAGTTCATACTATTACCTAACATCTGAAGGTAGCTATGCTCGTAGTACTTGGGTAGGTAGCTATTACCTCAAATCAAATGGTAAAATGGCTAAGAGCGAATGGGTCTATGATAGCAGCTATCAATCTTATTATTACCTAACATCTGAGGGTAGCTATGCTCGTAATACATGGATAGGTGACTACTATCTCAAGTCAAATGGTAAGATGGCAGTCAACGAACGGACCCCAGATGGCTACAAAGTAGATGGCTCAGGTAAGTGGGTTAAATAAATTTTTTTGAACTGGGAGAATAGAGAAAATAATGGAAAAACATGAAAACCAAATGAACGAAGAGATAATCGTAGAAAAAGTCGAAGATACTGAAGAAGTGACCGTAGAAAAAGTCGATGAGACTACGGAAAGAATGGAAGAATCAATTAATGAAGTAGTTACAGAGAAGCCTGATAGAGTAGAAGCACTCAAAAAAGAGGCGTCAATTTTTGTAGATAAAGCTGGAAAACAAATCGAAAATCTAGATATGGATGGTTTGATTGAAAAAATTAAAAAATTATTTGAAACAAAACCTCTACAATCTATCGGAATTAGCCTAGCTATCTTTCTTGTTCTGTTCTTTGGAGTTCGTAAATTAACTAGTGATCCATTAGATGGAACTTATGAAATTTTAACAAAACGTGATCATTTAGTCATGGTGATTAAAGGAAATTCTGGGACCGTCATCTCTGAAGATTCAGACGGAGACAAAGAAAAAAGATTAGTGAAAATTGATAAACAAAAGAAAGTATTGACAATCACAGACACTAAAGGAAGAGAATTAGGAAAAACAAAATATATGTTAAAAGATAAGGAACTCTATCTTCAAGAGCCAGATCAAACCTTTAACCGAGTAAAATAGACTACACATTCACAGCCTAAGCCAGTACCTTAAAAGCTACTGGCTTAGGAAATTGTATAAAAGGAGAATATGAATGAAATTCAAAAAATTAATAACTTTAGCTAGTTTAGTAGGGCTGATTGTTTTTCTTGCGACTACTGTAGTTGCCTGTGGTTCAAAATCTGAAAACACAGAAACTAAAACTGCACAAGTTGAAAAAAACAAAGAAAAAGAAAAAAAAGAAGCGTTAGACAAAGCTAAATCGTATGATAAAAGTCTTAACCTTTCTTACAATGCTATGGAAAAAAATTGTTGGAAGAAGACTTTTCTGAAGAGGCTATAAAATATGCACTTAATAACGTGGGTATTGATTGGAAGCAAAATGCATTGGAAAAAGCTAAAGAGTATGCTAAAACTCCTCTCGTTTCAAGAAAAGTTATTAAAGAAAAGTTAGACTACGAAGACGGATTTGATGACCCAGAAGTCAACTACGCTATTGATAATGTAGATGTTGATTGGAAAAAAGCTGCAATAGAAAAAGCTAAGGACTATGCTAAAAACAACCACTTATCAAGTTTCAACACCGAGAGTGAGTTACAAAGAGAAAATCGCTTTACACCTGAAGAGGCAAAATACGCAGTAGAAAATGCAGGTATTGATTGGAAGGAAATCGCGCTAGAAAGAGCTAAAGAGTTGAAACAATCTGCGCCAGAACCAGACTTTGCAATTTCCGATACCAGAGATGGACTCCAAAGCGAACAATTTAGGGATGAAGAGGTCAAGTATGCAATGGACAACTTGAAAAAATAAAAAAGAGGTGGCGACCTCTTTTTTATTATTTCTCTTTCACAATTTCACCATCTACTTTATCAAAGCCTATTGCATTTCCTTTAGAAACTTCGGTAATGAGTAAATCTCCAGAAGAAACGACGCTGGAAGTGTATGCAATATATCCGGCATAGTATTTATCGCGAATTTGTCCACTAGTTAGAGATACGTAAGTAAGGTAAGATGGTTTATTTTCATCGTTAACATATAATTTTATCTCTTCTTTTGTAGTGTTATTCCCTGATCCATCTGTTATCGCCTTAGCTTTAACTTTATCGATTTCAAAACTTCTTTTTGATCTTTCTTCAGCTAATTTTCTAACTTCATTGATGTTTTTGCCTACAACTTCATCCATATGAAGCTCTACGGCTGCACCAACAGTCCCTCCGCCTATTTCGTACCCGTTCAGTTTTCCTCCTTTTGTGATATAGACGTAGTTTATTCTTTCATCTTTTCCAGGTAATGCATCATCATTAGAATCGATCACACTATAGAAAACTCTCTCTTGATTGTCGTTCATTAACTGAACGATACCTTTTCCTTTTGTATCCATAGATGATGAACAAGCTGCTAAACTAGCGCTAGCAAGTAGTGCACCTAATAACAACAATCCATTTCTGTTTCTCATAACAAAACTCCTTATATATTTCTATGTTTCAAAAATTTTATGATAACTATGAAAGTAAATATGATATTTTTCTAGTGTCAATCCTTTAAGTTCTTCTCATGTCATTTTCTCCTTTGATAGCTGATAGAATAGGATTGAGTGGTAAGTCAATCCTTGTTATACTAGTATAACAAGCTTCCTTTTTAGCTATTCTTTACCTTATCATACCATAATAGATATTTAAATTTTTCGCTATTTAAACTATAGTTTCAATCTTGTTCATAAAAATAAAAAATAGCATAGAATTCTAGTATTTTGTAACTATAGTTTTCTTTCTCCATTTTTTTCTCTAAATTTTTGTCTAATAGTTTTAGAAGTATGTAAGGAGATTATTTATGGAAAATCTATACCCATTTGGAGCTACATTTAAGTACCTGCGTGAAGCACGAGGGCTCAGCCTAAAGGAAGCTGCCTCAGATATTGTATCACCACAGTTCCTAAGTCAATTTGAAAAAGGAGACAAAGGAATATCACTTGAAAACTTTGCTAAATTGTTAATTGTCATAGGAGCTTTAGAAAATTTCAAAGCTGATAATATGAAAGAACTAGTAAATTTATATGATGATACAAAATATAAAGAATTACAGTTGAACTATCAGAAAGAAATGCTACAGTTACAAAGGGAACAATATATTGATACAAAGAAAATGCTTCAAGCATTAAGATATAACAATTATGTTCAAACGTTACAATTACAGCAGTTAGACGGAATCCGTAGAAATACAGAAGAAGCAGTTGATTATTTGAGAAATTTACGTGTTCAAGAAAATCATTATCACACACATAATCATTACCATCAAAATAATATTTATTAATTTATATAGGTGAAATTAAAATTAGAAATAATATGAAGAAAATTATAAAAATAATTACCTGTTTGGGTTTGTTTTACAGCTTATTTTCACTTGTGAATTCAGCCCAAGCTGACAGTACTGACTACAATCAACTATTGCCACAAATTACCGAGAAGTGGGAGAGTAAACATCTATTTGAAAATAATGCTAATAGACTTGGTTACGCTTTGATGGATATTGATAAAAATGGGACGGAGGAGTTATTAATCGGACTGAAAAATAGGGAAAAATGGGAATTATTTGAAGTCTATTATATGAATGGTAATACTCCAACTCCCTTATTTGATAGATTTTGGGATACAAGTCATAGAATGGGGACAGTTATTAATACCTACACAGATGGAAGTATTATTGTTTTTGAAAGTGTTCCAGGAATTGTATCATATAGATTGTTCCAACTTTCTAAAGAAAATAAGGAGCCAACGTTAATTAAAAAAGGTGAATTTAGAGCAGGAGAAGGTGACTTAGATGAATTAAACCTTGATTCTAAAATAAAAATAGATACCTCAACTATTGAATATACTTCTCTAAATCTTCCAATCATTGGAGATAATATGGATCCTAATCCTCCCATGCCCAAGTCCCTTGTCGATGCCAAAATTGGAGATGAAATTCCTTTGCCATCTGAGCTAGTAGGTATTTGGATTAATAAAGAGCCAAATAATGGTACTAAACCTGGTAGAGCTTCATCACTTATTTTAGGAGATGATGGTAGCTATACTGGAACTTTTAAAGATGGAGATATTAGAGGGAAATTATCCCGTCTTAAAAAAGTGAGTGAGAACGGATTTATTGTCTTAAAAGATAATCAGGAGGATCAAGAGTTTGCTTTTAGTGTCGGTTTAGGTGGAGGTTTGCCTTCTGGTCATAGACTCGAACATGGTATGGTACTAGAAGGGCGAACTTTATATAATGTATTGTGGGTAGTAAAAGAAGGGGAGGAAGACTATTCTAAACCTTCCAAGCTAGTAACTTTTGTAAATCCAACTTATGGTCCTAAGAAAATTGAGAAAAAAGCAGAACAAGAAGTAGCGAAACAAGGCGATACAGATGTGGAACCAAGTAAAGATAGTAGTGAGGATATAAAGTCGGAACAAAAACTATTTGAAAACATTCCAGTGTTTGCCATTGTTGCAGGAGCTGGACTTTTCCTTGTTGTAATCCTGTCTATATTTTGGTTTAAAAAATAAGATTTTATAAAATCCTCTTGATTTACTATTAGAGAAAAAAACCTCAAAAACTAGGGTTGAAAACTAGTTCTTGAGGTTTTTAGGTTATTCGATTTAGAGTGATTCTCAACTATCAAACTGGACTTCTTCTAGGAGATAGTCGATAAAGCGTTCGCCCATCTTGGATAGGCTGGTTTTTTCATGCTGGATATAGACCAGCTCAATTGGGTCATCAATATCCAGTGGGATAGAAACGATATTGTCTCCGTTGAGGTTGCTGTTCAAAATTCCTGTCGCAATGGTATAACCGTCCAAACCAATCAAGAGGTTAAAGAGAGTGGCACGGTCGCTGACTACGATGGATTTCTTGTGGTGCTCTTGGGAAAGGATTTCCTCTGAAAAGTAGAAGGAGTTGTGCGTCCCTTGGTCATAGCTGAGATAAGGGAAGTTCTCCAAGTCTTCTAGTTTGACCTTGTCTTTTTTTGCCAGAGGATTGGTCTTGCTGACAAAGATATGCGGTTGGGCGGTAAAGAGATGGTGAGCCAGCAGATGGTTGTCATCCAGCATTTTTGTTAAAACATCCCGGTTGTAGCTGTTCAAAAATAGGACACCGACCTCACTACGGAAATTCTTGACGTCGTCGATAATTTCCCAAGTCCGCGTTTCACGAAGGAAGAGCTCGTATTTTTCCATATCACTTTTCTTGAGTAGCGATACAAAGGCGTTGACCACAAAAGCATAGTGCTGGGAAGAAACGCTAAAGAGTTCGCGGTGGGCTACAGGGTTTTTATAGCGTTCTTCCAGAAGCTGAGTTTGCTCGACAACCTGACGGGCATAGGAGAGAAATTCCATCCCATCACGGGTCAAGGTGATCCCCTTGGGATTGCGGATAAAGATTTCAATGCCCATTTCATTTTCCAAATCTCTCACAGCATTGGAAAGACTAGGTTGGGTGATAAAGAGCTGCTTGGCTGCCTCATTCATGGAGCCAGTTTCGACGATTTTGATAATATAATGTAATTGTTGAATTCTCATGTTTTTATTGTACCACACTTGCGTTAGAATCGCCAAAGAAGATAGGAAAATCAGAGGCATTGTGTGAGTCTCTTGTAAAGTAACTAAGAAGAAAATTCTAAATAACTTAAATAGGGTAAAAAAGTAGCTGAGCAAGATATTGTTTAGCTGTTTTTAATTGGGAAATATAAAAATTTTACTCGAAAATAAGAAACTTGCACGATTTACTCATTACTTATCCAGTACTAGAGTTTATATTAGTTATTATAAAGATGATCATCTAAAAGAAGGAAGGAGGCAACCTTATTACTAAAAATACAAGTCGTCCAGAGATTGATTCTATAAGTTTCGAGGTTGAAAACCAAGAACTTTCCGGGAAATCAGGAGCTAGTGGTACATAGCTTTTAAAATGACACTAGCAGGTCGCTGTGGATTGTGTTTCGCCTGTTCCTATGAGTGTACGACAAATAATGTTCGTTGTTAGCTAAAACAAAAGGAAAATTATAGTGTTTTATTACAAAACATTGACAACATTTTGATTTGGTGTTATATTTACGGGGAGAAATACAAATGAAACAAGACTATTTTGAGATTGATTCTTTGGATTATGAAATTAATAGCCAAGAGTTAAATGGTAAATCTACTGCTGGGCGACGTACGACTGTTAGATTAACAGTACAAGGTCGCTGTGGTTAGTGGTTTACATATTCTTATGAATGTACTTCGCCAAACGTGCTCTGTGGATAAAACTACCTCTATTTTTTGACAGGAGGATAAAATGGAAGCAATTATTGGAACACTATACTTCTATGCACCTGTACTGGTCTTAGGAGTTGTTGTCATAGGGATTGTTTACTTGATGAAAAAAAGAAACGATCGCAAATAATCAACATCGACCGATACCTGAAAAAGGCATCGGTTTTTTATAACTTGAATATATTGCACAAAATACTCATGGCAAACCTTGAAAGAAACCGTATAATGAGAGTGTAATAAAGAAACGGAGGAATGAAATGATGAAACAACTTATCGTGACAGCATTAACGAAAACATTTGGTCAAGGGGATAATATCGTTCATGCTTTATCAGATGTGAACTTGTCCGTTGAAAAAGGTGAATTTTTGGCAATTATGGGTGCCAGTGGTAGTGGAAAAACAACACTCCTCAACTGTATTTCAACGATTGATAAACCAACATCAGGTGAGATTCGATTTGAAGATTTTGATATCATCCATGCCAAGGAAAATGAACTAGCTGACTATCGTGCTAAAAACATTTCCTATATTTTCCAAGCATACAACTTGGTGGAAACCTTGACAGTTTATGAAAATATCGTCCTACCTCTCCAGATTCAGGGGAAAAATATCAAAAAATATCAGGATAAAATTGAGGAAATTTTGGATAAGTTGGCCATTCAAAACTTAAAAGATAAGTTTCCTAATCAGTTATCAGGTGGCCAGCGACAACGTGTGGCAACTGCTAGAGCCTTGATTGATGATTCTAAACTGATTATCGCAGATGAGCCGACGGGAGCCTTGGATTCTGCTAATTCTGAAAAACTGATGGCACTTTTGCAGGAAATCAATAAAAGTTTTGGTATTACCATTTTACTGGTTACGCATGCCCCTGCCGCAGCCAAGTACTCTTCACGGATGGTGCTACTCAGTGATGGAAAGATTATGGATGATTTGGAACGTAACAGCTTATCTAATGAACAGTATTTGCAAGAGATTTATAGTCGTACCAGATAGGAAGGAGAGAGTATGTATCCAAAATTAATTTTACGAAATGTATTTCGAAATTTACAGACCTATACCATCTATTTTTTCAGTCTAACCTTGATTTATAGCTTGCTCTATGCTTTTAATGCTTTACCAAGCCATCCAGTGATGCAGAGTTTATCAGGGGCAAAGGAAATGCTGACGAAGGTGATGAGCCAGTACATGGGCTTGCTTTCCTATCTGATTCTATCGGCGATTGCCTTTCTTATCGTTTACTCCACAAATTTTGTGCTGGGACGGCGTAAGAAAGAGCTGGGACTTTATGCAACGCTGGGAATGAAGAAGAAGCAGATTATCCGTACCCTGTTCTTTGAAACCATGCTGGTCAATATCTTTTCCTTGATTCTAGGTTTCTTGCTTGGATTGATTTTACTGGTCATTCTATCTAAGGTTGCATCTGAGTTTTTTATGGCCAATTACTTTGGTAGTCTGCTTTTTTTTGATAGCAAGTCAGTCATCTTGCTAGTTTATTCCTACCTAGTGACTAGTTTCATTGTTGGTGTCATGGACATTCTTGCCTTTAGAAAGCAAAATATCATTGCACTTATTCAAGAAAATGGGGTCAAAAAATCTGTATTGGCAAAAGACAAGCCAGTTCTTCAAGCACTTCTCTTTATTCTTTCGACAGCTGTTATCGGTTTTGGTGCTCTCTATTTTTCAGACTATCATCATCTATCATTCTTGAAAAGCTGGGGTATCTTGCTGCTATCTGTCTTCGTGATTTTTGTGATTTTATTTTACAATACCTTGAGCCATTTTATCTTGGTATCTCTTAGAAAACTGCCTCAAACCTACTATAACAAACTAAACACTTTTAAAATCCGTCAATTTTCAAAACAAGCTGATAGTAATTCGGTCACGTTGGCTGTCTTATCCTTGACCTTGACACTGGCTCTCAGCTTACTCGTTTTTAGTGGTAGTGCCTATACGACTATGAACCGAGAGCTGAATAAATACTCACCTTATGATGTAACTGTCAATCTCTACCGTGGTAAAGAGTTTCAATTTTCTCAGGAATCTGTCAAAGACAGATTGAAAGCCGATGGCTTTGACTTTAATTTTATCAAAGAAGAGTACAGCTATCCTAGCTATTCTAGTGATGTAATCTATAAAGATTTGATTGATACCAGCAATCTCTGGGAGCATGATAAGAAACTTCCTGAATCAAAAGTACCGATTTTAGGAATTTCTGCCTACAATCATCTCCGCAAACTGCAAGGGGAAAAAGCGGTTGACTTGGCAGATAACCAATTTCTGGTCAATGCCAACTATAAAGGAACTGCTAAGCAGATCCAGGACTTTCTATCAATGACCAAAACCCTCATGATTAACGGTCATTCTCTCAACCTTGCCTCTTCGAAGCCACTTGAAACAGTTTACTTTTTATCTTCAGTAGGTCTAAATGACGCAGGAACCTTGATTGTACCAGATAAGGTAGTAGTTGGATTGACGGAAGATCACACGACCTATGTTGCCAATTTCAAAGAAAACATTGACAAACGGGAAGTAGAAACATTCTTGAGTCAGTGGATTGAAAAATACTACTTCACTCGTGATGGAGCAGAGTTGAATTCGTTCACCTATCAAACGAAAGGAAGTATTTTTGAGGTTTATCTTGGATTTATGGGTGTCATTGTCTTTGTCATGATTTTTGTCAGTGTTATTTTTATCATTATTTCCCTCAGTATCTTGTCTCTTCAAACTTCTACAAGTGCTTTGGATAGTGTAAATGATTATCAAATCTTATACCTTCTTGGGAACAAGAGAAAGAAAAATCGCTTTATTCTTTTGCAACAGATTCTAAGTTATTTCTTGGTTCCGCTGGTCGTCGCAGGTCCGCTAGCATTTGCCTTGAGTACCGCTCTTTTGGGCTATTTTGAGAATTTCGCTAATACCAGCATTTCTATTGATATCACCTATCTGGGAGTAGCGGTTTTACTCTTTGTCCTTTACCTGCTAGTGACTTACAGAGTAAGTTGGCAAATTATTGAAAATTAAGTCAAATACCAGAGTTGCCTATCCTGCAATTCTGGTATTGTGTTATAATAATATTAAAGTAGTTCAGGAAGTAGATACATATGAAACAGTTTGTCAAATCGCTCTCGAAAAACTCACTTTTATTGTGGTGGTTGACGATTTTTAATCATCTAGCTTTAATGATTTATATTTATTATAGGATCCCTCTGGACTTTTCGACAGATTTTTCCTTGCAGATGGTTTTATTGCTGATTATTGCTTTAATTGTATTTAGCTATATTTGTAATATTGTGACCTTTCGGTATAGTGAGTTGAAACTCTGGTTGCTCCTGATGATGTTTCTCATTAGCTGGCAATCCATATTTAATCAAGGAGTTGCGAGCACCCTGTTGCACTTTTTTGATATTCTTCATCCGCTCAACTCTTTTTTATTGGTGTATAGTTCTCTGTCTATTATCTTTCTGGGAGAGAAAATCGGAGAAGAACTGTTGAGTGTGTCCTTTGTGTTGACACTAATCACCATTAGTTCGTATCTGTTAAGTCCTTCAATTTTTCTATTTCTGTCCTTGTTTGCGTCTTTCTTTTTAAACCTTGTTCCCTTGATTTTAATGATTTTATATCATAAAGAGTTGAAAAGTAAACTCAAGTATCAGAGACGAAATTTGTGGATATTAGCTTTAATATTGCCTCTTTCTTATTTCTTTTTGTATATCAATACGAGGGGCTCAGGAGTGATGAACCTAGTCTGGTATCTAGAAATTCTTGGTATCTTAGCTTTTTTACACTTCAAAACGATTGTCAGCTCTCTTCAAAAAAGGGTATCAGAGTTGAAATTGTCCTATATAAAAGCTTTTTCACGCTTGTTTTTACTGGTTATGTTTTTGTTAGTAGGCATTTTCATCATCTTTCGTCTCGATTTAAACACGAGCTTTTTGGTCTTGAATATCATGTTACTATTGTTCGGGATTTGTTCGGAAGAATTGATTCGCCTTTTTCGTTCTGCTGAAATGTTAGATGCTAGGGATTATGTAAAAGTTCTCTTTTTAAAGCGTAATCGTATGGTGAAAAGTCTGCTGGCAAATGAAGACACAGAACAACAGTTCTCCGAATTTCTTCACAATGAAATCCTGCAAAATGTGATGGCAATAAAAAATTTCAATAAATATAGTAGCAATCAAGCTTTTGGTGAACAGATCAATCTGGTGACAGAGGAGTTGGTTCAGCGGATTCGCGAGCGGATGGATTATTATCAGCCAATGGTAGAAACAGACGAGCAGTTAGACATCCAGTATCAAGGGCTGATTAATCGGATTGTCAAGCGCTATCACGCAGAAAATGAAGTCGTCACACAGTTTCCTGCCCACTTTAGGCTTTTATCTCCTTACGATAAAATTGCCTATCGTCTGGTTGAGGAATTGGCGACCAATGCTGTTAAGTACGCTAGTGGTGGAACGATTTCTTTGAAGATTGATGTGCATGATGACGCTATTTTTATCATTTCTGAAAATGACTGCCTTCCAACAGAAAAATCCTTAGGTTATGGCTTGAAAAATATGTCTAATAAAATTAGTGTTTTAGGTGGTCAAATGCAGATTTTTGAAAATAATAAGAGATTTCGTGTAGAAATTACTCTCCCGATTGATAAGGAGTTGTGTTATGAAAATTTTGTTAATTGATGATCATAAATTATTTAGCCAAAGTATCAAGATGATTTTAGAGTTATCGGAAAACATTAAAAAGGTCCAGTTAGTGGATAATTTTTCGTCTATTTCGGAGATTGTTTTTAATGACTACGACATTATTTTGATTGACATCAACCTGACGAGTCTGTATCAAGCTGATGGGCTGACCTTGGCACAAGAGATTATTGACAATGGTTGTTCTAGTAAGGTTGTGATTTTGACGGGATACAGCAAAAAGATGTATGAACACCGAGCTAAAGCTATGGGGGCTTATGGATTTCTAGATAAAAGTATGGACCCAGATGAGTTGGTGAAAAAACTGGAAAAGATTTATCTAGGAGGTAAGATCTTTTCAGATGAAGTGATGGTAGAGGTGCTAACACCACGAGAAATCGAGATACTAGAACTGGTTAGAAATGGCTTGACCATTGATGATGTCTGTGACAAGGTCTATGTGAGTAAACGTACAGTTTCCAATCACTTGGCTAATATCTTTTCAAAATTGGGAGTGACTAACAGGCAGGAGGCGATTCATATCGCTGAGCAGTTGGGTTATTTTCCACCAGATTAGAAAGCTGCAGAAGATGTAGCTTTTTTAATTTCTGTGATACTTCTCGTGTGAGTCTCTTCTTGAAAAAAACATAAAATTTTGCTAGAATGAATCTTATGAAAACATTCTATGATGTGCAGCAATTCCTCAAACGATTTGGTATTATTGTTTATATGGGAAAACGCTTATATGATATTGAACTGATGAAGTTGGAGCTCTCTCGAATTTACGATGCAGGGTTGATGGACAAATTAGACTATCTAGAAGCAGAAGCGGTTCTTCGCAGAGAGCACAAGGTAGAATTGGATTATATTGAGAAAAATGGAGAAAAGAACTAATGGTTACTTGGATTTTGTGGGCACTTATACTAGCAATGTTGGCATGGATGGGCTTTAACTATCTTCGTATTCGCCGTGCGGCTAAAATTGTGGACAATGAGGAGTTTGAATCCTTGATTCGTACGGGTCAATTGATTGATTTGCGCGACCCAGCAGAATTCCACAGAAAACATATCCTTGGTGCACGCAATATTCCTTCAAGTCAGTTGAAAACTAGTCTTGCAGCTCTTCGTAAGGATAAACCTGTCCTTCTTTACGAAAACCAACGTGCGCAACGAGTTACAAATGCTGCCCTTTACTTGAAAAAACAAGGTTTTACTGAGATTTATATCCTTTCTTATGGTTTGGATTCTTGGAAAGGGAAAGTGAAGACTAGTTAATATTCTGTAAAAAGTTGATATAGTCGGTCTCATATACTAAATTAATAATCATTTTAAGGAGTTTTTAAAAAATGCAAGAAAAGAAAAAACACTCTCTTGTTTTAGGTATCCTATCTATTGTGCTCGGTTTGCTATTTCCAATTGTAGGTATTGTTTTGGGTATCGTAGGATTGGTCTTGGCTATTTCATACCAAAAAGAATCTGGACTAGACTATAAAACAGAAAAAATTCTCAACATTGTAGGACTTGTGGTTTCTGTAATTAATTGGGTTTTAGGATTGATTCTTTTTATGAATTAAGTAGTGTAAAACAAAAAAGCTTTATTTGAAAGCTTTTTTGTTTTATCCACTTTTCTCTAAGTAGTTTTTAATGATTTTCAATTCCTCTTGGTTCAAGGGACGGTATTGACCTTCTGCTAGTTCTGGGTCTAATGTAAACTCACCGAACTGAATTCGTTTGAGTGAGGTCACCTTGACACCAACCGAGAGAAACATTTTCTTAACCTGATGAAATTTTCCTTCTGAAATGGTGATAGAAGCTTGACTGAGGGAAGGACTTGCAGATAGAATCTCTAGTCTTGCAGGTTTACAGACAGTGCCATCTAAAAAGACAATTCCCTTTTGAAAGGCTTGGATATGGTCAGGTGTCAGAAGTCCATTAACCTCAACCTGATAAGTTTTATCGACATGATATTGGGGATGGAGGAGCTGAAAGCCCAAAGGACCGTTATCAGTCAAGAGGAGGAGTCCTGTCGTATCTCGGTCCAGTCGGCCGACGGCATAGAGCATGTCAGACTGGATGTCAGGCGGAAGGAGGTCCATGACGGTTGGAAGTTCCCTGTCTTTATTGGCTGTAACGACACCAGTAGGTTTATGAAGCATAAGATAGGTGTGTTCATAGCCTTGAATGATTCGACCCTGAAAAAGGAGTTCTTGTAGCCCTGTATCGATATTTTGAGCTAGGGAGCGGGCTGGGCAACCATCGACTAGAATTTCCCCTTTGAGTAAGGCTTGTTTCATGGCTTTTCGGCTGATTTTTTCTTGGGCTAATAAATTATCTAAACGCATACTGTGCCTATCTTATCATAAGTCGCTTGCTTTGAAAAGGCTTGACGTGAAAAGAAAAGCACAGTGAAAACATTTACACTTGCTTGAGTTATGTTATTTACCTGAAATTATGGTATAATCGTTCAGTTAGAAAATAAATTTTGAATATTATAGAGGAAATCATGACAAAATTAAGAGAAGATATCCGTAACATTGCGATTATCGCCCACGTTGACCACGGTAAAACAACCCTTGTTGACGAATTATTGAAACAATCAGAAACGCTTGATGCACGTACTGAATTGGCTGAGCGTGCTATGGACTCAAACGATATCGAAAAAGAGCGTGGAATTACCATCCTTGCTAAAAATACAGCCGTTGCCTATAACGGAACTCGTATCAATATCATGGACACACCAGGACACGCGGACTTCGGTGGAGAAGTTGAGCGTATCATGAAAATGGTTGACGGTGTTGTTTTGGTCGTAGATGCCTACGAAGGAACAATGCCACAGACTCGTTTTGTATTGAAAAAAGCCTTGGAACAAGACCTTGTCCCAATCGTGGTTGTTAACAAAATCGACAAACCATCAGCTCGCCCAGCTGAAGTAGTGGACGAAGTCTTGGAGCTTTTCATCGAGCTTGGTGCAGATGATGACCAGCTTGATTTCCCAGTAGTGTATGCTTCAGCAATCAACGGAACTTCTTCATTGTCAGATGACCCAGCTGACCAAGAAGCTACTATGGCACCAATCTTTGACACGATTATTGACCATATCCCAGCTCCAGTAGATAACTCAGATGAGCCTTTGCAGTTCCAAGTATCACTTTTGGACTACAATGACTTCGTTGGACGTATCGGTATCGGTCGTGTCTTCCGTGGTACTGTTAAGGTTGGGGACCAAGTTACTCTTTCTAAACTAGATGGCACAACTAAAAACTTCCGTGTTACAAAACTCTTCGGTTTCTTTGGTTTGGAACGTCGTGAAATCCAAGAAGCCAAAGCAGGTGATTTGATTGCCGTTTCAGGTATGGAAGATATCTTTGTCGGTGAAACCATCACTCCAACAGACGCAGTTGAAGCTCTTCCAATCCTACACATCGATGAACCAACTCTTCAAATGACTTTCTTGGTCAACAACTCACCATTTGCTGGTAAAGAAGGTAAATGGGTAACTTCTCGTAAGGTGGAAGAACGCTTGCAGGCAGAATTGCAAACAGACGTTTCCCTTCGTGTTGACCCAACTGATTCACCAGATAAATGGACTGTTTCAGGACGTGGAGAATTGCACTTGTCAATCCTTATCGAAACAATGCGTCGTGAGGGCTATGAACTTCAAGTATCTCGTCCAGAGGTTATCGTAAAAGAAATCGACGGTGTTAAATGTGAGCCATTTGAACGTGTTCAAATCGACACTCCAGAAGAATACCAAGGGTCTGTTATCCAAAGCCTTTCTGAACGTAAGGGTGAAATGTTGGATATGATTTCAACTGGTAATGGTCAAACTCGTTTGGTCTTCCTTGTTCCAGCGCGTGGTTTGATTGGATACTCAACTGAGTTCTTGTCAATGACTCGTGGTTACGGTATCATGAACCATACCTTCGATCAATACTTACCATTGATTCCAGGGGAAATTGGTGGACGTCACCGTGGTGCCCTTGTTTCTATCGATGCTGGTAAGGCTACAACTTACTCAATCATGTCTATCGAAGAACGTGGTACGATCTTTGTCAACCCAGGTACTGAGGTTTATGAAGGAATGATCATCGGTGAAAACTCTCGTGAGAACGACTTGACAGTTAACATCACTAAGGCGAAACAAATGACCAACGTCCGTTCAGCTACTAAGGACCAAACAGCTGTTATCAAGACACCTCGTATCTTGACTCTTGAAGAGTCTCTTGAGTTCTTGAACGACGATGAGTACATGGAAGTAACGCCTGAGTCTATCCGTTTGCGTAAACAAATCCTTAACAAGGCAGAGCGTGAGAAAGCTAACAAGAAGAAAAAATCAGCTGAATAAGAGCTAGAAAGAGATAAAGATGGTTTATTTAATCATAGGACTCCTCTTATTACTACTCTATGTATTTGCGACACCACAAAGCATTAAAGGGACAGTTAATATCGTCCTTGTCGTCTTTGCTTTCGTAGCACTCTTGATTTTGCTGATGCTGTCTGTTCTGCAAATCTTTCAGCTACCGACAGAATTCTTTATCGCAATCGCCATGCTCTTCCTAGCATACTTTAGCTTGCGAGATATTACCCTCATGTCGGTTAGTAAAAACAAAAGAAGATAAAAAGAGAGCTTTGGCTCTCTTTTTGTTTGTTAGAATGCTGAATCTGAGCATTTTCGTTTAGAATTATTTCCATAAAAATGGTAAAATAGTAAGAGTAGAAATGGAGTTCGAGACATGAAAGTAATAGATCAATTTAAAAATAAGAAAGTCCTTGTTTTAGGTTTGGCTAAGTCTGGTGAATCTGCAGCTCGTTTGTTGGACAAGCTAGGTGCCATTGTGACAGTAAATGACGGAAAACCTTTCGAGGACAATCCAGCTGCGCAAAGTTTGCTGGAAGAAGGGATCAAGGTTGTCACAGGTGGCCATCCTTTGGAACTCTTGGATGAAGAGTTCGCCCTTATGGTTAAAAATCCAGGCATTCCCTACAGTAATCCCATGATTGAGAAGGCTTTGGCAAAGGGAATTCCAGTCTTGACTGAGGTGGAATTGGCTTACTTGATTTCAGAAGCGCCAATTATCGGTATCACAGGTTCAAATGGAAAAACAACCACAACGACCATGATTGGGGAAGTTTTGACTGCTGCTGGTCAACATGGTCTTTTATCAGGGAATATCGGCTATCCAGCTAGTCAAGTGGCTCAAACTGCGTCAGACAAGGACACTCTTGTTATGGAACTTTCTTCTTTCCAACTCATGGGCGTTAAAGAATTCCATCCTGAGATTGCAGTTATTACCAACCTCATGCCAACTCATATCGATTATCATGGTTCTTTTGAGGGATATGTAGCAGCCAAGTGGAATATCCAGAATAAGATGACAGCGGCTGATTTCCTTGTCTTGAACTTTAACCAAGACTTGGCAAAAGAATTAGCTACTAAAACACAAGCTACAGTTGTACCATTCTCAACATTTGAAAAGGTTGATGGAGCTTATCTGGAAGATGGCCAACTCTACTTCCGTGGGGAAGTGGTCATGGCAGCGAATGAAATCGGAGTTCCAGGTAGTCACAATGTGGAAAATGCCCTTGCGACGATTGCTGTAGCCAAGCTTCGTGGTGTTGATAACCAAACCATCAAAGAAACTCTTTCAGCCTTTGGTGGTGTCAAACACCGTCTCCAATTTGTGGATGAAATCAAGGGTATTAAATTTTATAACGACAGTAAGTCAACCAATATCTTGGCTACTCAAAAAGCCTTGTCAGGATTTGACAACAGCAAGGTCATCTTGATTGCAGGTGGTTTGGACCGTGGCAATGAGTTTGACGAATTGGTTCCAGACATTACTGGACTCAAGAAGATGGTCATCCTCGGTCAGTCTGCAGAACGTGTCAAACGGGCAGCAGACAAGGCTGGTGTGGCTTATGTGGATGCGACTGACATTGCAGATGCGACCCGCAAGGCTTACGAGCTTGCGACTCAAGGAGATGTGGTTCTTCTCAGTCCTGCCAATGCCAGCTGGGATATGTATGCTAACTTTGAAGTACGTGGCGACCTCTTTATCGACACAGTAGCGGAGTTAAAGGAATAATATGAAAAAAATTGTCTTTACAGGTGGGGGGACGGTTGGACACGTGACCCTCAACCTTTTGTTGATGCCCAAGTTCATCGAAGATGGCTGGGAAGTCCACTATATCGGGGACAAGCGTGGTATCGAACACCAAGAAATCCTCAAGTCGGGTTTAGATGTCACCTTTCATTCCATTGCGACTGGAAAATTGCGTCGTTATTTCTCTTGGCAAAATATGCTGGACGTCTTCAAAGTTGGTTGGGGAATTGTCCAATCGCTCTTTATCATGTTGCGACTTCGTCCACAAGCACTTTTTTCAAAGGGAGGCTTTGTCTCTGTGCCACCTGTTATCGCTGCGCGTGTTTCAGGAGTGCCTGTCTTTATTCACGAATCTGACTTGTCCATGGGCTTGGCCAATAAAATCGCCTATAAATTTGCGACGAAGATGTATTCAACCTTTGAGCAAGCTTCAAGTTTGTCTAAGGTCGAGCATGTGGGAGCGGTGACCAAGGTTTCAGATCAAAAAAATCCAGAACCAGATGAATTGGTAGATATTCAAACCCACTTTAATCCTAAATTGCCAACTGTATTGTTTGTCGGTGGTTCTGCAGGCGCTCGTGTCTTTAACCAATTGGTGACAGACCATAAGAAAGAACTGACAGAACGCTACAATATTATCAATCTAACTGGAGATTCTAGCCTGAACGAGTTGAGCCAAAATCTTTTTCGTGTTGACTATGTGACCAGTCTCTATCAACCCTTGATGGAATTGGCTGATATTGTTGTGACACGTGGTGGTGCCAATACGATTTTTGAGCTCTTGGCCATGGCAAAATTACATGTTATTGTGCCACTTGGTCGTGAAGCTAGTCGTGGAGACCAGATTGAAAATGCAGCTTACTTTGTAAAAAAAGGCTATGCAGAAGAGCTTCAAGAAAGCGATTTGACCTTGGACAGTTTAGAAGAGAAGCTTTCTCACTTACTAAGCCACAAGGAAGACTACCAAGCTAAGATGAAGGCTTCTAAGGAATTGAAATCTCTAGCAGATTTTTATGAATTATTGAAAAAAGATTTATCATAAGGAAAGTAAATGTCAAAAGATAAGAAAAATGAGGGCAAAGAAATCCTCGAAGAATTTAAAGAGTTATCAGAATGGCAGAAACGAAACCAAGAATACCTAAAAAAGAAGGCTGAAGAAGAGGCAGCCCTAGCTGAGGAGAAGGAAAAGGAAAGAAAAGCTCGAATGGCTTCCAAATCTGAAAAGTCAGATGAAACTGAGGATCAAGATAGTGAACCTGAACCAAAAGACCCAGAATCAGCTAAGGAAGAGTCTGAAGAAAAAGTAGAAAAGTCAGAAGACGTCAAAAAAGAAGAACCAGAGTCCAAAGAACCAAAATCCAAAGAACCAAAGAAACAGGCTAAAAAAGTAGAGAAAAAGCCTGTAAAGGAAAAAACGGTTAAACCGAAAATTCCAGGAGTTCATATCTGGCGGGCTATCTCGATTTTGTTTCTCAGTCTGCTTTTATTGGTTGTCTCTGCTTACTTGCTCAGTCCTTATGCGACCATGAAGGATATTCGTGTTGAGGGAACCGTGCAAACTACAGATGATGATATTCGACAGGCTTCAGGCATTCAGGATTCGGATTATACGATTAACCTTCTGCTAGACAAGGCAAAATATGAAGAGCAGATCAAGTCTAACTATTGGGTTGAATCAGCTCAGCTTGTCTATCAATTTCCAACCAAGTTTACAATCAAGGTCAAGGAATATGATATTGTTGCCTATTATGTTTCTGGAGAAAGTCATTATCCAATCCTTTCAAGCGGTCAGCTTGAGACCAGTTCGGTGAGTTTGGTCAGTCTGCCAGAAACTTATATATCAGTTCTCTTTAATAACAGCGAACAAATCAAGACCTTTACCTCAGAACTTTCTCAAATTAGCCCCGAACTCAAATCTTCTATCCAAAAGGTGGAACTAGCCCCAAGCAAGGTGACTTCTGATTTAATTCGATTGACTATGAATGATTCGGACGAAGTTTTGGTTCCTCTATCTGAAATGAGTAAGAAACTGCCATATTACAGTAAGATTAAGCCACAATTGTCAGAACCGAGTGTGATTGACATGGAAGCTGGAATTTACAGCTACACTGTGGCGGATAAATTAATCATGGAGGCTGAGGAAAAAGCCAAACAAGAGGCTAAGGAAGCTGAGAAGAAACAAAAAGAGGAAGAGAAGAAAAGGCTAGAAGAACAGCAGAATAAATTGGAAGAAGAGAAGAAAAAATTGGAGGAAGAAAGCAATCGAAACCAAACAAGTCAGCGTTCATCGCGTCGCTAGGTTTACCTATTCTCCTATAGCTCTTTAGTTGCCATGTTTTTACTTGACAAGTGTTAGTAGAAATAATAGAATAGTAAAAAACCTTTAAAGCAGTCCAGAGAGGCAGCTAAGGTTAGACGGTGAAAGGGTGGAGACTACCCATTTTTCGTGGAACCTTGCTGTTGGCAGGTTCCTTTTTTCGTGGCTTCTGTTGGCCAGACTCTCTCACTAGCAAAGGTAGAAGGAGAAACCTATGCGAGAACATCGTCCAGTCATTGCTCTTGATTTTCCTAGTTTTGAGGCGGTCAAGGAATTTTTAGCTCATTTCCCAGTAGAAGAAAGCCTTTATCTCAAGGTAGGGATGGAGCTCTATTATGCAGCGGGTCCTGAGATTGTGTCTTACTTGAAAGGTCTGGGTCACAGCGTCTTTCTTGATCTCAAACTTCATGACATTCCCAATACAGTCAAATCAGCTATGAAGGTCTTGTCTCAGCTTGGTGTGGATATGACCAATGTTCATGCGTCTGGGGGTGTAGAGATGATGAAGGCGGCGCGTGAAGGTCTTGGAAGTCAAGCAAAATTGATCGCTGTCACTCAGCTCACATCAACATCAGAAGCTCAGATGCAGGAGTTTCAAAATATCCAAACCAGCCTGCAAGAGTCTGTGATCCACTATGCCAAGAAGACGGCTGAAGCGGGATTAGATGGTGTTGTTTGCTCGGCTCAGGAAGTGCAAGTCATCAAGCAGGCTACCAAACCAGATTTTATCTGTCTGACACCAGGCATTCGTCCACAGGGAGCTGCAGTAGGAGATCAAAAACGCGTCATGACGCCAGCAGATGCCTATCAAATAGGCAGTGACTATATCGTAGTGGGACGTCCCATTACCCAAGCTGAGGATCCTGTTGCAGCTTATCATGCAATCAAAGAGGAATGGAACCAAGACTAGAATTAAAGAAATAGATTAGAAAAACAAAAGGAGAAGACCATGACACTTGCTAAAGATATCGCTAGCCACCTCTTGAAAATTCAAGCTGTTTACCTTAAACCAGAGGAGCCTTTCACTTGGGCATCTGGTATCAGGTCACCGATTTACACTGATAATCGTGTGACACTAGCCTATCCAGAAACTCGTACCTTAATTGAAAATGGCTTTGTGGAAGCTATTAAAGAAGCCTTTCCAGAGGTAGAAGTCATTGCAGGAACTGCAACAGCAGGGATTCCACACGGAGCTATCATTGCTGATAAGATGAACTTGCCATTTGCCTATATCCGTAGTAAACCAAAAGACCACGGAGCTGGTAACCAAATCGAAGGCCGCGTAGCTCAGGGTCAAAAAATGGTAGTGGTTGAAGATCTTATTTCAACAGGTGGTTCTGTTCTTGAAGCAGTAGCAGCAGCAAAGCGAGAAGGAGCAGATGTGCTTGGTGTAGTAGCAATTTTCAGTTACCAATTGCCAAAAGCAGACAAAAACTTTGCAGATGCAGGTGTCAAACTTGTGACGCTTTCTAACTACAGTGAACTCATCCATCTAGCCCAAGAAGAAGGCTATATCACACCAGAAGGCCTCGACCTTCTAAAACGATTTAAAGAAGACCAAGAAAATTGGCAAAATGCTTAAGACATAAAAAATCAGGTAGTCACTAGGATTACCTGATTTTGTTTTTTAGAATAGAAAATGAAAAGATTATTTGAATTTCCATAACTTAAGAAAGTTCATCATTTTTAATTATCGCTGTAAAATGATTGAAAGTATGAAATTTCCAAACAAAATATTTGAAAAATTTTGAAAAAAGAGTTATGATATTTTTGTAATATACAAAGTAAACGCTTACTTATTAAGGAGGGCATTTTATGTCATACAAAACAAGCAATGCAGAAGGTCATGTAGATTTCATCAATACCTATGATTTGGAACCAATGGCGCAACAAGTTATCCCTAAAGCAGCATTTGGCTATATCGCTAGTGGGGCGGAAGATACTTTCACTTTGCGTGAGAATATTCGTGCCTTTAACCACAAACTCATCGTTCCGCATACGCTTTGCAATGTAGAAAATCCAAGTACAGAGATTGAATTTGCAGGTGAAAAATTGTCTTCACCAATCATTATGGCGCCTGTTGCAGCTCATAAATTGGCAAATGAACAAGGTGAAGTGGCGACTGCGCGTGGTGTGCATGAGTTTGGTTCTCTTTACACAACTAGCTCTTACTCTACTGTAGATCTTCCAGAAATTACGGAAGCCCTTCAAGGGACACCTCATTGGTTCCAATTTTACTTTAGTAAAGATGATGGAATCAACCGCCATATCATGGACCGTGTGAAGGCTGAAGGTTATAAAGCGATTGTCTTGACGGCAGATGCAACTGTAGGGGGCAATCGTGAGGTCGATAAGCGTAATGGTTTTGTCTTCCCAGTTGGCATGCCTATTGTTGAGGAATATCTACCAGAAGGTGCTGGAAAATCAATGGACTTTGTTTACAAATCAGCTAAACAACGCTTGTCTCCACGTGACGTAGAATTTATCGCTGAATACTCAGGACTTCCTGTTTATGTCAAGGGACCACAATGCCGTGAGGACGTTGAACGTTCGCTTGCTGCAGGTGCTTCTGGTATCTGGGTAACCAACCATGGTGGTCGCCAAATCGACGGTGGACCAGCTGCCTTTGACTCACTTCAAGAAGTAGCAGAAGCAGTTGATAAACGCGTACCAATCGTCTTTGACTCAGGTATTCGTCGTGGTCAACACGTCTTTAAAGCCTTGGCTTCAGGAGCAGACTTGGTAGCTATTGGTCGCCCGGTTATCTATGGCTTGGCTCTCGGCGGTAGTGTTGGTGTGCGTCAAGTCTTTGAACACTTGAATGCGGAATTGAAGACAGTTATGCAATTGTCTGGAACTCAGACTATTGAAGATGTTAAACACTTTAAACTTCGTCATAACCCATACAACCCAACCTTCCCAGTTGACCCACGCGACTTAAAATTGTATTGATAAAAGAGATTACCTCCACTTGATGTGGAGGTTTTTCTTCGTCTATAGGAAGAATAAATCACCATTGAAATCTATACAAATATATTTTCTAATCAAATATCTTGCTAGGGCTTTCATTTTTTGCTATACTGGTGCAGTAATTAAATAATAAAGACATTTGGGGTGCTTTAGGCTGAGATGATACCCATTGAACCTGATACAGTTAAGACTGGCGAAGGGAAATGTGAAACGTTTTTTCGTATGGCGAAATGAACGATCTAATCTTGTAAGTCAACTCTAATTCTTGATTGTAATTGGAGTTTTTTTGTTTATATAAGCTGGATGAAGGTGATACAAAGTATTTAGGTAGCTCTTCTTGAACGCCCTTGATTTTCTTTAAAAAGGTCAAGTAAAACTAGAATTTTCTTGATGTTTTGTTGATTACGAACGAGTAAAGAGAGGAAAAATAAATATGGAAAGACAAGACTATGCATTTGAACCAGGTTTGATTGTTGGAGAATTATTAAAAAGCAGTCAGAAAGATTGGCAAGCTGCAATCAATCATAGTTTTGTTAAGGAACTTTTTGCGGGGACAATTGAGAATAAGGTCTTAAAAGAATACCTGATTCAAGATTATCACTTCTTTGATGCCTTCTTATCCATGCTGGGTGCTTGCGTAGCCCACGCAGACCAGCTTGAATCCAAACTTCGTTTTGCCAAGCAACTAGGCTTTCTTGAAGCAGATGAAGACGGTTATTTCCAAAAGGCTTTTAAAGAGTTAAAAGTATCTGAGAATGATTACCAGGAAGTGACCTTGCATCCTGTAACAAAAGCCTTTCAGCAGCTTATGTATTCTGCTGTGTCATCATCAGACTATGCCCATCTTTTGGTCATGCTGGTCATTGCAGAAGGGCTTTATCTAGACTGGGGTTCTAAAGATTTGGCTCTACCTGAAGCTTATATTCATTCGGAATGGATCAATCTCCACAGAGGTCCTTTCTTTGCAGAGTGGGTTCAATTTCTGGTTGACGAACTCAATCGTTTCGGGAAAGGTCGAGAAGATTTGACAGAACTTCAGGAACGCTGGAATCAAGCAGTTGCCTTAGAATTAGCCTTTTTTGATATTGGCTATGACGCCTAGTGAAGGTTTAGGATATTTACAAATTTGATGAGGTAAATCATTCAATGTAAATGAAAAAAATTTCTTAACGAAAGATAGAGATAAATCGAAATCAGTAGATCGTATAAAGTGAAAAGGAAGGATTTCAATATGACAAGTTTAAAATTATTAAAAGAAAAAGCACCTTTGGTCATTTGCATAACCAATGATGTAGTAAAAAATTTCACAGCAAATGGATTAGTAGCACTGGGTGCATCACCAGCCATGAGTGAGTTTCCAGCAGATTTAGAGGATTTGTTAAAGTATGCTGGTGGTTTATTAATAAACATAGGAACATTAACAGATGAAAATTGGAAATTATACCAAGCTGCTCTGAAAATTGCAGAGAAATATAATGTCCCAGCAGTTTTAGATCCTGTAGCCTGTGGAGCAGGAGAATATAGAAAAAAAGTAGCAGATGATCTAATCAACAATTATAAACTAGCAGCGATTAGGGGAAATGCTGGCGAGATTGCTTCTTTAGTAGGGATAAATGTGGCATCTAAAGGAGTAGATAGTGCGGGCGTAGATAATATTGATGAAATTGCTCTAGCAGCAAATGAGAAGTTCAATATTCCAATAGTAGTAACAGGTGAAGTGGATGCTATTGCAGTAAATGGAGAAGTGGTAACGATTCATAATGGTAGTGCCATGATGCCAAAAGTTATTGGGACAGGATGCTTATTAGGTGCTGTAGTAGCAAGCTTTATCGGACTAGAAAAAGGTCAAGAATTGAAATCATTAGAAACAGCAATGTTGGTTTACAATATCGCTGGAGAAATGGCAGAAAAACGTCCAAATGGGCATCTTCCTGGAACATTTAAAGTTGAATTTATAAATGCCTTATATGAGATTACAGACGAAGATGTAAAGGAATTCAAAAGAGTGAAGTAAGATGTTTTATAAAGAATTACTAAAACTATATTTTATTTGTGGAACGACTACTTGCCAAGGAAAAGATCTATATACGGTCGTTGAGGAAGCCTTAAAAGGTGGTATAACCTTATTTCAATTCCGTGAAAAAGGTGAGGGAGACTTAGACGGTAAAGAAAAAGTCGAATTAGCAATAAAACTACAGAATCTTTGTAAAAAATATAATGTTCCATTTATCGTTAATGATGATATTGAGTTAGCATTGGAAATAGATGCTGATGGCGTACACGTAGGACAGGATGACCTTGGAGTTGATGAAATTAGAAAATTGATGCCAGATAAAATAATTGGTCTTTCTATAAAAAACGAGGAAGAATTTCAACAATCAAAAGTTGAATATGTAGATTATGTTGGTGTTGGTCCTGTATTTGATACCCAGTCAAAGGACGATGCTGGTGGTGCTATAGGTTATGAAGGTCTTAAATTGATGAGAAAACTATTGCCACAAATGCCCTTAGTTGCAATTGGTGGGATACAGACGCAACATATTAAAGAAATTATGAAGACTAATATGGATGGTGTTTCAATCATTTCAGCAATATCGTATGCAAAAAATATAGAAAAAACTGTTCGAGAAATGAATGAACAATTTTAACTTTTTTATTCTTGTCTTTTAAGTCAATAGGATTCTCTCACTCGATAAGTTGGGTTATTATCCTTCATAAGTGAATAGGCTGTTTATATGGTTTACTTAGTGATTTTACTACAATAGATTGGCTTAGCTTATTTCTCAGTTCAATTTCTTGAACTGGAAAAAATCGTTTGTTATAATATTTATATAATTAAATAATAAAGACATTTGGGGTGCTTTAGGCTGAGATGATACCCATTGAACCTGATACAGTTAAGACTGGCGAAGGGAAATGTGAAATGGTTTTGTATTTATAGAAACTAACCATCTAATCTTGTAAGCTGAACTCTAATTCCTATCTGTAATTAGAGTTTTTTCTTTTACGAAACTGGATGAAGATGATACAAAGCATTTAGGTAAATCTCCTTGAATGCCCCACTTTTCTTTAAAAAAGGAGTTTTTTTATGTTGAAAAAATGGCAGTTAAAAGATGTTATCTTACTTGCTTTCTTGTCTATCTTTTTTGGTGGCGTTTTTGTGGGATCAGGCTATCTGTTTGATATCCTCACTCTGATTTTAGCCCCTCTTGGTTTGCAGGCCTTTGCCAATGAAATCCTCTTTGGTCTCTGGTGTATGGCTGCACCCATTGCGGCCATCTTTGTTCCAAGAGTGGGAAGTGCAACGATTGGAGAAGTGCTAGCTGCGCTTGCTGAAGTCCTTTATGGTAGCCAATTCGGTCTAGGTGCCCTTTTGTCTGGCTTGGTTCAAGGTTTGGGAAGTGAACTTGGTTTTATCGTAACCAAGAATCGCTATGAAAGTTGGCTCTCTCTAACTGCCAATAGTATTGGGATTACGCTTGTTAGCTTTGTCTATGAATACATTAAGTTAGGATATTACGCATTTTCCCTTCCTTTTGTGCTTTCCTTGTTTGTGGTGCGCTTTATTTCTGTCTTTTTCTTCTGTGCTATCTTAGTTCGTGCCATTGTCAAACTTTATCATCAGTTTGCAGCTGGAGGAAAAGCATAGATGGGGCTGGAACTACGAGCGATTCAGTCCCCAATCTTCTCTGAGCCGATTGATTTTACTTTTCATGCGCAAGCCTTTACCTTGTTAGTTGGGAGCAGTGGTTCAGGAAAATCGAGTCTCTTTCAAATGATTGCCCAAGTCAGTTCTCTTCCCTATAGCGGTCAAGTCCTGATAAATGGGAGCGAGGTCAGTCAGCTTTCTATCATCGAACGTGTCCAGACGGTTGGTATTCTCTTTCAAAATCCCAATCATCAATTTACCATGGAGAACTTGTTTGAGGAGCTGATTTTTACCTTGGAAAATATTGGGCATCCCGTTCAGGAAATTGATTCTAAAATAGCAGAGGTTGTCCAGCAATGTCGCTGCAAGGCGATTTTGCACCGTCCAATTCATCACTTATCAGGTGGGGAAAAGCAAAAGGCTGCTTTGGCTGTTCTCTTTGCTATGAATCCTAGGGTCTATCTCTTGGATGAGCCCTTCGCTTCCATTGATCGCAAGAGTAGGATAGAGATATTGGAGATTCTAAAAGAGTTGGTTTCTGATGGGAAGACAGTTATTTTGTGCGACCATGATTTATCTGATTATGAAGCCTATATTGACCATATGGTGGAGCTAAGAGACGGACAACTAAGGAAAATAAATCAAATCCCTGCCTCTGAAATGACACAGGCTGTTTCAAAGGAGGTTGCTTCTAGCCCAGAACTATTCCATATGGACCGAATCACTTGTGAGCTGGAACATCGCCCCCTCTTTTCAATTGCGGATTTTACATTCTACCAAGGAGTCTCCTGTATCTTGGGTGATAATGGTGTCGGGAAATCAACCCTCTTTCGGTCTATTCTTCAATTTCAAAAGTATAAAGGACGAATTACCTGGAAGGAGACAGTCCTGAAAAAGAAAAAGAGTTTGTATCGTGACCTGACGGGTGTTGTTCAGGAAGCTGAGAAGCAGTTTATCAGAGCCAGTCTGCGAGAAGAGCTGCAATTAGATGGACCTGATTCTGAAAGAAATCAGCGGATACTCCAAGCTTTACGATATTTTGATCTGGAGCAGGCTCTTGATAAGAGTCCCTATCAATTAAGTGGTGGCCAGCAAAAGATTCTTCAGCTCTTGACCATCTTGACCAGCAAGGCTTCTGTGATTTTACTAGATGAACCTTTTGCTGGTTTGGATGATAGAGCCTGCCATTATTTTTGTCAGTGGATTGTGGAGGAGAGAAATCAAGGAAGAAGTTTTTTGATCATTAGCCATCGTTTAGATCCTTTGATCTCTGTGGTTGATTATTGGATTGAGATGACTAGTCAGGGTCTCAGTCATGTGAAAGAAGTGACAATTACCAAACCACTCACATCTCAGAGTAGCAATACTCAAGGGGAGGTGAGATAGTATGGTCAAAGTAGCAACCCAGACACCGATTATCAGTCTCTTCTTGCTAATTTTATCGCTGGAAACATCTTTCATTCCTTCGATTGCTCTTAATCTCTCGGTAGTTGCATTTTGTATTCTCTTTATGCTCTATTACCGTCGATTTAAAGTATTGGCTTGGATGATTCTGCTCGCCATTTTGCCATCCTTGGCCAACTACTGGGCAGTTCAGTTACATGGAGATGCTTCGCAGGCAGTCATGCTTGGAACGAGGGCTTTTGTGACCGTTTGTATTGGTCTTGTCTTTGTTTCCTCTATTTCCCTAAAAGAGCTTCTCTTGTACTTGGCTCAAAAGGGGTTATCACGCTCTTGGTCCTATGCCTTGATTGTGGTATTCAATTCCTTCCCCCTCATTCAGCAAGAAATCAAGTCTCTCAAGGAAGCTTGCCTATTACGCGGTCAAGAATTGCATTTTTGGTCTCCCTTGATTTACAGCAAGGTTCTGATGACAGTCTTTAGGTGGCATCATCTTTATCTGAGAGCTCTGTCGGCGCATGGATATGATGAACATGCACAGTTGAAGAATAGCTATCGGACTTTTTATATTCCTAAAAAAACAAAATTAATCTACCTACTTTTCTTTTTATTGCTTCAAACCAGTTTATTTTTATAAAGGAGTTATTATGGAATTTACAGATATTGCGATGGAATTATCCAAGGAAGCTTGGCAGGCTTCCTTTCATCACCCCTTTGTTTTACAGTTACAAGAGGGAAATTTAGACCCGTCCATCTTTCGCTATTACTTGATTCAGGATGCCTACTATTTGAAGGCCTTCTCAGAAGCCTATCACCTCTTGGCTGGAAAGACTTCCAACCAAGAGATGAAGAGACTCTTGAAACAAAATGCTCAGAGTCTAGTGGAGGGTGAGTTATTTATCCGCCAACAATTTTTCAAGGAATTGGAAATCAGCGATCAGGAAATGGAGCAACATCCAATCGCTCCAACTTGTTATCATTATATCTCTCACATTTATCGGCAATTTGCAGAGCCAAACTTGGGTATTGCCTTTGCGAGCTTGCTGCCTTGTCCTTGGCTATATCATGATATAGGCAAATCACTTAATCTTAAACCATCACCAAATCCTCTCTACCAACAATGGATTGAAACTTATATTACGGATGAGTTGGAGCAACAGATTAGAGAGGAAGAGGCTCTGGTCAATCAACTCTATCGAGAAAGTGACGAGACAGACAAGAAAAAAATGCTAGATGCCTTCCACATCAGTGTTCATATGGAAGCTAAGTTTTGGGAAATGGCCTACCAACATCAGACATGGAAAAGCGATTTACAGTCTTTAGAAACAGGAGAAGAATAGAAATATGAGAAAGCACCAATTACAGGTTCACAAATTAACCATTTTATCCATGATGATTGCCCTTGATGTAGTCCTTACGCCTATCTTTCGGATTGAGGGAATGGCACCGATGTCCAGTGTAGTCAATATTCTAGCAGGAATCATGATGGGACCTGTTTATGCCTTGGCTATGGCTACAGTGACAGCCTTTATCCGTATGACGACTCAAGGAATTCCGCCTTTAGCTCTAACAGGAGCGACTTTTGGAGCCCTTCTAGCAGGTCTCTTTTATAAGTACGGTCGAAAATTTCACTATTCTGCTCTCGGAGAGATTTTGGGAACAGGTATTATTGGTTCTATTATTTCCTATCCTGTTATGGTACTCTTTACAGGATCAGCTGCTAAGCTTAGCTGGTTTATCTATACTCCTCGATTTTTCGGAGCAACCTTAATCGGTACAGCGATTTCCTTTATTGCCTTTCGATTTTTAATCAAGCAGGAATTCTTTAAAAAAGTGCAGGGATATTTTTTTAATGAAAGGATAAACTGATGAAGGAATTGACAAATCCTTTTCCTCTGGAAACAACTTCCCTCATTCACTGCATTACCAATGAGATTTCTTGTGAGATGCTGGCAAATGGGATTTTGGCTCTGGGATGTAAACCAGTTATGGCAGATGATTCCCGTGAGGTTCTTGATTTTACTAAGCAAAGCCAGGCCCTCTTCATCAATTTGGGGCATTTGTCTGCTGAGAAGGAAAAAGCAATCCGTATGGCAGCTTCTTATGCAGCTCAAGTTTCTCTCCCAATGGTAGTAGATGCGGTTGGCGTAACGGCTTCATCCATTCGTAAGAGCTTAATTAAAGACCTTTTAGACTACAGCCCTACGGTCCTTAAAGGAAACATGTCGGAAATTCGAAGTCTTGTTGGCTTAAAGCACCACGGCGTTGGGGTAGATGCGAGTGCTAAAGACCAAGAAACTGAGGGTTTACTTCAAGTCTTGAAAGACTGGTGTCAGACCTATCCTGGTATGTTATTCTTAGTTACTGGTCCTAAGGACCTCATCGTTTCGAAGAATCAGGTCGCTGTACTGGGAAATGGCTGTGCAGAATTAGACTGGATAACAGGGACAGGAGACTTGGTTGGAGCCTTGACAGCCGTTTTTCTCAGCCAAGGAAAGACTGGCTTTGAAGCTTCCTGCCTAGCGGTTTCTTATCTCAATATCTCTGCTGAGAAAATTCTTGTTCAAGGAATGGGATTGGAAGATTTTCGATACCAAGTTCTCAATCAGCTTTCGCTCCTCAAAAGAGATGAAAACTGGCTAGATGCCATTAAAGGAGATATTTATGAATAGAGAGGCACTTAGACTGTATCTGGTAACCAATCGCTATCAAGATTCCTTGGAAAGCTTTCTTGAAAAAGTTGAGACGGCTTGCCGTTCAGGGGTTACCATAGTCCAATTACGAGAAAAAAATCTCACAACCAATCAATATTATCAACTGGCAAAACAAGTCAAGGAAATAACAGATGCCTATCAGGTACCCTTGATAATCGATGATCGTTTGGATGTTTGTCTTGCGGTTGATGCAGCAGGTCTGCATATCGGAGATGATGAACTACCAGTTTCGGTAGCTCGCAAAGTCCTAGGTCCTGAAAAAATCCTCGGTGTCACAGCTAAAACGGTAAAAAGAGCCCTCGAGGCAGAAGAAGAGGGAGCGGATTACTTGGGGACAGGAGCCATTTTCCCGACAACCACCAAGGAAAATGCGCCTATCACCCTGATTTCAACCTTGAAGACAATTTGTCAAAGGGTCGCCATTCCAGTAGTTGCTATTGGAGGCTTGACGTCAGAGAACATTGACCAACTTATCGGCACTGGCATAGCTGGTGTAGCTGTAGTGCGTGATTTGATGCAGGCAGAAGATATAGAGGCAAAAACACAAGCCTTTTTAACAAAGTTGGATGACATTATTTTCTAATTAATACTCACTGAAAGTCAAAGAGCAAACTAGGAAGCTAGCCGCAGGTTGCTCAAAGCACAGTATTGAGGTTGCAGATAAAGCTGACCTAGTTTGAAGAAGTATAAAAACTCTCTAATTCCCTTAAAGTGGAAACTAGAGAGTTTTTTTAATCTTTAAAGCTTGTATGGTTGACTGGACCAGAACCATGACCGAGTTGAGGGGCGTCTTGAATAGCTTTTGTGATAAAGGCCTTGGCCTTATCGACTGCTTGATAGAGGGTTTTCCCCTTGGCTAGTTCAGCAGTAATTACTGCAGCAAAGGTACATCCAGTACCATGTGTATGACAGGTTTGAATTCGTGGACTTTCCCAGACAAATTGGTCCTCCTTGGTAAAGAGGAAATCCTTGGCACCGCCTTCGAGATGGCCTCCTTTGATGACAACAGACTGAGGACCAAATTCTTTTAAAATCAGGCGACCGGCACGCTGCATGTCTTCAGGATCATGGATTGAAAAACCAACAATCTCTTCTGCCTCAGGAAGATTGGGTGTAATAATAGTTGCAAGGGGAAGTAGATTTGTTTTTAGGTAGTCTCTGGCACTGGTATCAATCAGGGTGTCTCCGCTTGTTGCGACCATAACAGGGTCAAGGACGTAGGGACAATCCAGCTTTTTAAGATAGGGCTGGATGATCTCCATGATCTCAGTAGTTGCCAACATCCCTGTTTTTACAGCCTGAGGTGGAATATCAGAAAAGACACTCTCCAATTGGGCTTTCAACATTTGAGGAGAAACGTGCTCGATTAATTGAACACCTCTGGTATTTTGAGCGACAAGACTGGTCACAACGGCCATTCCATAGACATCTCTAGCTTGGAACGACTTTAAGTCAGCCATAATGCCAGCACCACCACTAGGGTCAGTCCCTGCAATGGTCAAAGCAACGGGTAAATAAGTCATCTAAAACCTCCCAACCAACTGAAGTTTGTATTCTTAAGAACAAGCTAGTCTGTTTTAGAAAGGCAATAGAAGACTGCTAGTCCCCATTATCATTTCCACTTCCATCAGCTAGCATTACCTAGATTGAGTCAAAGGGTCTAACAGTCGTTAATCTCAGCTTTACGCACCCCTAGTGGTTGTTTTCTTTTTTCTTTAGTATAGCATATTTTCATAGTTTATATAGTAAGATTTGACTGCAAATCCTTTATCATAGGGTTAAAATTCAATTTTTCAAAGAAAAGATTAATTTCATAGTTGACAAATGTAGATTTTAAGAGTATACTGATAATTGTAATTGACAAATGTAGATTTTGGAGGTGTGATTATGCAGATTTCAGATGCAGAATGGCAGGTCATGAAGATTATTTGGATGCAAGGAGAGCAGACTAGTTCAGATTTGATTAGGGTTCTGGCGGAGCGGTTCGACTGGTCCAAGTCGACCATTCAGACTCTTTTGGCTCGTTTGGTTGAGAAAGAGTGCCTGACGAGGAAAAAAGAAGGCAAGTCCTTTGTCTATTCAGCCCTTTTAACTTTGGATCAAAGTCGAGACTTGCTTGTTCAAGATATCAAAGATAAAGTTTGTTCCCGTAGGATTAAGAACTTGTTGGCTGATTTGATTGCTGAATGTGATTTTACTCAGGCTGACTTGGAAGACTTGGAAGCTGTGATTTCTGAGAAGAAATCAAGCGCTGTAACAGAAGTAAAATGTAATTGTATGTAAAGGAGACGTCATGTTGAATATTATTGTAACCATTATTTGTATTGCCCTTATCGCGTTTATCTTGTTTTGGTTTTTCAAAAAGCCTGAAAAATCTGGACAAAAGGCCCAGCAAAAAAACGGCTACCAAGAGATTCGAGTGGAGGTCATGGGGGGCTATACGCCTGAGTTGATTATCCTCAAGAAATCAGTGCCAGCCCGCATTGTCTTTGACCGCAAAGATCCTTCACCATGTTTGGATCAGATCGTATTTCCAGACTTTGGTGTACATGCGGATCTGCCAATGGGGGAAGAGTATGTAGTGGAAATCACGCCTGAGCAGGCTGGAGAGTATGGTTTCTCTTGTGGCATGAATATGATGCACGGTAAGATGATTGTAGAATAGGAGAATGATATGACTGAAATTGTAAAAGCAAGTCTTGAAAATGGTGTTCAAAAAATCCGTATCACGGCAGACAAAGGCTACCATCCAGCCCACATTCAACTGCAAAAAGGAGTTCCTGCTGAGATCACCTTTCACCGTTTGACACCTTCAAACTGTTATAAGGAAATTCTGTTTGAAGAAGAAGGCCTCTTGGAACCAATCGGCGTGGATGAAGAGAAGACAATTCGTTTTACCCCTCAAGAATTAGGTCAACATGAATTTTCTTGTGGTATGAAGATGCAAAAGGGAAGTTATACAGTTGTTGAGAAGACTCGAAAATCTCTATCACTTTTACAGCGTTTTTGGATTACTAGTATCTTTACTGTGCCTCTTGTAATCCTCATGATTGGGATGTCGACAGGAGGAATTAGTCACCAAGTCATGCGTTGGGGCACCTTTTTAGCCACAACACCGATTATGCTAGTAGCAGGTGGTCCTTATATCCAAAGTGCTTGGGCTAGTTTTAAAAAGCACAATGCCAACATGGATACCTTGGTTGCTCTGGGAACCCTAGTGGCCTATTTCTATAGCTTAGTTGCCCTCTTCGCTGGCCTCCCCGTTTACTTTGAAAGTGCTGCCTTTATCTTCTTCTTCGTTCTTATGGGGGCCGTTTTTGAGGAGAAAATGCGGAAAAATACTTCCCAAGCTGTGGAGAAATTACTTGACTTGCAGGCTAAAACAGCAGAAGTATTGCGTGAGGATAACTATGTTCAAGTCCCTTTGGAGCAAGTCAAGGTAGGTGACCTGATTCGAGTGCGTCCCGGTGAAAAGATTGCGGTTGATGGTGTCGTAGTAGAAGGTATCTCTAGTATTGATGAGTCTATGGTGACAGGTGAGAGTCTGCCTGTGGACAAGACAGTTGGAGATACCGTCATTGGTTCAACCATCAATAATAGTGGAACACTTGTTTTTAGAGCAGAAAAAGTTGGTTCAGAGACTGTTTTGGCTCAGATTGTGGATTTTGTGAAGAAAGCTCAGACAAGTCGTGCGCCGATTCAGGACTTGACGGATAAAATTTCAGGGATTTTTGTTCCAGCAGTTGTCATTTTAGGGATTGTGACCTTTTGGGTTTGGTTCGTCTTGCTCAGGGATAGTGTAGTTGTGCTTGGAGCGAGCTTTGTGTCTTCGCTTCTCTATGGAGTAGCAGTTCTGATTATTGCCTGCCCTTGTGCATTGGGACTTGCAACACCGACAGCCCTTATGGTGGGGACAGGTCGCAGTGCCAAGATGGGAGTTCTCCTCAAAAATGGAACGGTTCTACAGGAAATCCAGAAAGTCCAAACTATTGTTTTTGATAAGACAGGAACTTTGACGGAAGGGAAACCTGTGGTCACAGATATCATCGGCGACGAAGTAGAAGTGCTTGGATTGGCAGCTTCCTTGGAAGAAGCTTCTCAACACCCATTGGCTGAGGCTATTGTTAAGCGAGCGACTGAAACTGGACTTGAGCTTCACACTGTGGAAAATTTCCAAGCCTTGCACGGAAAAGGTGTTTCAGGGCAAATCAATGGAAAACAAGTTTTGCTTGGAAATGCTAAAATGCTGGATGGCATGGATATTTCTAGCACTTATCAGGAAAAACTAGAACAACTGGAAAAAGAAGCTAAGACAGTTGTGTTCTTGGCTGTTGAGAATGAAATCAAAGGCTTGCTTGCTCTGCAAGATATTCCTAAGGAAAATGCTAAGCTTGCCATCAGTCAGTTGAAAAAACGAGGTCTTAAAACAGTCATGCTGACAGGAGACAATGCTGGTGTGGCGCGTGCCATTGCCGATCAGATCGGAATCGAAGAGGTCATTGCAGGTGTCTTGCCAGAGGAAAAAGCTCATGAAATCCATAAACTACAAGCGTCTGGCAAAGTAGCCTTTGTTGGGGATGGTATCAATGACGCTCCTGCCCTTAGTGTAGCAGATGTGGGGATTGCTATGGGAGCTGGAACAGATATTGCCATCGAGTCAGCAGATTTGGTGTTGACAACTAATAACCTCCTAGGAGTGGTTCGTGCTTTTGACATGAGTAAGAAAACCTTTAATCGAATTCTGCTCAATCTTTTCTGGGCCTTTATCTACAATGTCGCCGGAATTCCGATTGCAGCAGGAGTCTTTTCTGGTGTTGGACTGGCCCTCAATCCAGAACTGGCAGGTCTAGCTATGGCCTTTAGTTCTGTATCCGTTCTGACTAGTTCACTCTTACTAAACTTTAGTAAAATAGATTAAAAGCGGGCTTGCTCGCTTTTTATACTCTTCAAAAATCTCTTCCAACCACGTCAGCTTTGTCTGCAACCTCAAAGCTGTGCTTTGAGCAACCTGTGGCGAGCTTCCTAGTTTGCTCTGTGATTTTCATTGAGTATTATAAAACAGAAGTTAAAAACGTTTTCAAACTGTACTGTAATAGAGAATAAAAACTTCTGAGCAGATTCTTAGTAAAGTCAAAATAAATGTGATAAATTAGTATTGTAAAAATTTACTGAAACGTTTTCAAAAACTATATGAAACCTTTTTTAGTAGATTTAAAAATATTTGAAGGAGAGTTATCATTATGACTCAAGGGAAAATTACTGCATCTGCAGCAATGCTTAATGTATTGAAAACATGGGGCGTAGACACAATCTACGGTATCCCATCAGGAACACTCAGCTCATTGATGGATGCTTTGGCTGAAGACAAAGATATCCGCTTCTTGCAAGTTCGTCACGAAGAAACAGGTGCTCTTGCAGCGGTTATGCAAGCTAAATTCGGCGGCTCAATCGGGGTTGCAGTTGGTTCAGGTGGTCCAGGTGCGACTCACTTGATTAACGGTGTTTACGATGCAGCTATGGATAACACTCCATTCCTAGCAATCCTTGGATCACGTCCAGTTAACGAACTCAACATGGATGCTTTCCAAGAATTGAACCAAAACCCAATGTACAACGGTATCGCTGTATACAACAAACGTGTAGCTTACGCTGAGCAATTGCCAAAAGTAATCGACGAAGCTTGCCGTGCTGCAGTTTCTAAAAAAGGTCCAGCTGTTGTTGAAATCCCAGTAAACTTCGGTTTCCAAGAAATCGACGAAAATTCATACTACGGTTCAGGTTCATACGAACGTTCATTCATCGCTCCTGCTTTGAACGAAGTTGAAATCGACAAAGCTGTTGAAATCTTGAACAATGCTGAACGTCCAGTTATCTATGCTGGTTACGGTGGTGTTAAAGCTGGTGAAGTGATTACTGAATTGTCACGTAAAATCAAAGCACCAATCATCACAACTGGTAAAAACTTTGAAGCCTTTGAATGGAACTATGAAGGTTTGACAGGTTCTGCTTACCGTGTTGGTTGGAAGCCAGCCAACGAAGTGGTCTTTGAAGCAGACACAGTTCTTTTCCTTGGTTCAAACTTCCCATTTGCTGAAGTTTACCAAGCATTCAAGAATACTGAAAAATTCATCCAAGTGGATATCGACCCTTACAAACTTGGTAAACGTCATGCCCTAGACGCTTCAATCCTTGGTGATGCAGGTCAAGCAGCTAAAGCTATCCTTGACAAAGTGAACCCAGTTGAATCTACTCCATGGTGGCGTGCAAACGTTAAGAACAACCAAAACTGGCGTGATTACATGAACAAAATCGAAGGTAAAACTGAGGGTGAATTGCAATTGTATCAAGTTTACAATGCAATCAACAAACATGCTGATCAAGACGCTATCTACTCAATCGACGTAGGTGACACTACTCAAACATCTACTCGTCACCTTCACATGACACCAAAGAACATGTGGCGTACATCTCCACTCTTTGCGACAATGGGTATTGCCCTTCCTGGTGGTATCGCTGCTAAGAAAGACAATCCAGATCGCCAAGTATGGAACATCATGGGTGACGGTGCATTCAACATGTGCTACCCAGACGTTATCACAAACGTTCAATACGACCTTCCAGTTATCAACGTTGTCTTCTCAAATGGTAAATATGCCTTCATCAAGGACAAATACGAAGACACAAACAAACACTTGTTTGGTTGTGACTTCCCTAATGCTGACTATGCGAAAATCGCTGAAGCTCAAGGTGCTGTAGGATTTACAGTTGACCGTATCGAAGACATCGATGCAGTTGTTGCAGAAGCTGTTAAACTCAACAAAGAAGGTAAAACTGTTGTGATCGATGCTCGCATCACTCCACACCGTCCACTTCCAGTAGAAGTACTTGAATTGGATCCAAAACTTCACTCAGAAGAAGCAATCAAAGACTTCAAGGAAAAATACGAAGCAGAAGAACTCGTACCATTCCGCCTCTTCTTGGAAGAAGAAGGATTGCAATCACGCGCAATTAAATAATTCCTTCGTGGAACTTAAAAAGATCGGAGCAATCCGGTCTTTTTATGGAGGATAGTAAATGAATTTAAATCAATTAGATATTATCGTTTCAGATGTTCCCCAAGTCTGTGCTGACTTGGAGCGTATTTTGGATAAAAAGCCCGATTATGTTGATGACAGTTTTGCTCAGTTTACGATTGGCAGTCACTGTCTGATGTTGTCCCAAAATCATTTGATTCCTTTGGAAGATTTTCAGTCAGGAATCATTCTTCATATCGAGGTTGAGGATGTAGACCAGAATTACCAACGGTTGAAAGAACTTGGTATCCAGGTTTTAAACGGACCAACTGTAACCGATTGGGGAACAGAGTCCTTATTAGTTAAAGGGCCTGCTGGTCTAGTGATTGATTTTTATCGTATGAAGTAGGTAATTCTATTATCAAATTTTTTATCTAAACATTCTTGGAGTGAAACTTAAAAAGATCGGAGCAATTCGATCTTTTTTGTATTTATGCGACTTTCAGTCCGTCTCGCTCCGTTAGGTGCGAGACAAAAAACCACCCGTTTTCACGGGTGGTTATGATTTCTACACTTATTGTTTGGCTTCCTGTTTTAATTGTTGCACCTGTTCCTCGTACTGGACAAGCTCCCTGTCTTTTATATTGATAGTCGCTTCTGCTTCAGCAATGCGGCTTCTCAGATCTTGAGTCTTGTTATGGTGATAGCTAATACCAATAGCACTACCAGCAATGATCCCGATTACTAGACAAGTAAAAATCACCAAAATCAAGGGAGCAGATAGTTGTGTAAAGACAAGACTGACAGTTACTGTTTGACGATTGAGTAGACCAAATGAGATCACAATGACTAATAAGCTCAAACCGCCAATTAGATAAGCCTTATCTTTCAGTGACAATTCATTAAATTTTTTTAGCATAAGTTCCTTTTCTCCTGACTATGTTGATAGAAAACTACACACCATTTAGGTATTAACAAAATTCATTTTACTAGAAAATTTCGATACTGTCAATAATTTCTAACGGCTTATTTACCATCAATCAATCGATTCATTGAAAAGGAGTATTCATTTTCTAATATTTGATTGAGTAAACAGAACGGAGCAATTCGGTCTTTTTTCTGTTCCCTCTTTCTTATAACAAGATTGTGATAGTTTATATCTTTATAACAAAAGTTTTAAAGACTTGATTGTTTTGAAAGAATATTTTAAAATAAGATTCAGTAAAAATGAAAGAGGTTTTGAAAATGTCTGAAAAACAAATGAAAATTTTAGGTTGGGTAGCGACCTTTATGTCTGTTATGATGTATGTGTCTTACTTCCCACAAATCATGAACAATCTGGCTGGTCAAAAAGGAAATTTCATCCAGCCCTTGGTTGCTGCCATCAACTGTAGTCTCTGGGTTTACTACGGTCTTTTCAAAAAAGAAAGAGATATCCCCCTTGCAGCAGCTAATGCACCAGGTATTATTTTTGGCCTAGTGACGGTTATTACAGCTTTGATTTAAAAGGAACAGAGGAGACTAGTTTTCAGTCTTCTTTTTTGTTTCAGGGGAGGCTATTTACTTTTTCTAGA
Organism: Streptococcus mitis; assembly: GCF_946188615.1. Lineage (GTDB taxonomy): Bacteria > Bacillota > Bacilli > Lactobacillales > Streptococcaceae > Streptococcus > Streptococcus mitis_BZ. The sequence goes on along the minus strand of NZ_CAMHVK010000008.1, from coordinate 57,356 downwards.
GGATAATTTTTTAAAAAACAATCTGATAAACTTAAATAGTAGAATAGTATCAGTATGTCACAGTATTTTATAAGAAAAGGTTTACAGAATAAGTTATAATATAAGTAAATGAACAAGCAAATAAGAAAGTGAGTAGAGTTATGACCGAAAAACTGACTTTTCCGGATGGTTTCTTGTGGGGCGGAGCGACAGCTGCCAACCAGTGTGAGGGTGCTTATAATTTAGAAGGTCGTGGATTGGCGAATGTGGATGTCGTCCCCATCGGTCCAGATCGTGAAGCCATTATCACAGGTCAGAAAAAGATGTTTTCGTTTGAGGAGGGCTATTTTTACCCAGCCAAGCAAGCTATTGATATGTACCATCATTACAAGGAAGATATTGCCCTTTTTGCGGAAATGGGCTTTAAGACTTATCGTCTATCCATTGCTTGGACTCGGATTTTTCCTAAGGGCGACGAAACAGTGCCAAATGAAGCTGGTCTAGCCTTTTATGAGGATTTATTTAAGGAGTGCCACAAGTATGGTATCCAACCTCTGGTGACTATCACTCATTTCGACTGTCCTATGCACTTGATTACAGAGTACGGTGGTTGGCGCAATCGTCGGATGTTAGACTTCTATGAAAAACTTTGTCGCACACTCTTTACCCGCTATAAGGGTTTGGTCAAATATTGGCTTACCTTCAACGAAATCAACATGATTCTCCATGCCCCCTTTATGGGAGCTGGGCTCTGTTTTGAAGAAGGAGAAAATCAAGAACTGGTTAAATATCAGGCTGCACACTATGAGTTGGTAGCTTCAGCTCTTGCGACAAAGATTGCCCACGAAATTGACCCAGAAAATAAGGTGGGATGTATGTTGGCTGCAGGGCAATACTATCCTAACACAGCCCATCCAAGAGACTACTGGGCAGCCATGGAGGAAGACCGCAAGAGTTACTTCTTCATTGATGTTCAAGCGCGTGGGGAATACCCAAACTACGCCAAGAAGCAGTGGGAGCGTGAGCGAATCGAGATTCAAATGACTGCAGAAGATTTAGAGTTGTTGAAGGACAATACTGTTGACTTTGTTTCCTTCTCTTACTATGCAAGTCTAGTAGCCTCAGGTGATCCAGAAGTTAAAGAATTAACTGCTGGAAATATCTTTGCCTCTCTCAAAAATCCTTATCTTGAATCCTCAGAATGGGGATGGCAGATTGACCCACTTGGTCTTCGTATCACCCTCAATGCTATCTGGGATCGTTACCAAAAGCCAATGTTCATCGTGGAAAACGGTCTAGGTGCTATGGATACACCGGATGAGAATGGTCATGTAGCAGATGACTATCGGATTGCTTACTTAGAGGCTCATATCAAGGCCATGCGAGATGCCATTTACCAAGATGGCGTTGACTTGCTTGGTTATACGACTTGGGGCTGTATCGATCTGGTTTCAGCTGGAACAGGCGAAATGAACAAGCGCTATGGCTTTATCTATGTAGATCGAGATAATGCTGGTCATGGAAGCCTCAAACGTAGCAAGAAGAAATCCTTCTACTGGTACAAGGATGTCATTGCCAGCAATGGTGCAAGCATTGAGTAGAGCACATTTGTTCACTATTTTTATAAAATCTTCTCCCTACTTTATAATATGTGAAAAAGAGTTCAATTAGATGGAGCTTTTTGCTATAATGAGGGGAGAAAAATCAGACAGGAGATCGACATGTCAGAACCATTATTTTTACAATCAGTTATGCAAGAAAAAATCTGGGGTGGAACCAAGCTACGTGATGAGTTTGGTTACGACATCCCAAGTGAAAAAATCGGAGAATATTGGGCCATCTCAGCCCATCCAAATGGAGTCTCTAAAGTTGCCAATGGACGCTACCAGGGAACAGACCTCGCTACTTTGTATGCGGAACATCGTGAATTGTTTGGCAATCGTCCTGAGCCTGTATTTCCACTTTTGACTAAGATTCTGGATGCCAACGACTGGCTCAGTGTCCAAGTTCACCCAGACGATGCCTATGGACTAGAGCATGAAGGTGAACTTGGAAAAACAGAATGCTGGTACATTATCGCAGCGGATGAAGGTTCAGAAATTATCTATGGTCACAATGCCAAGTCAAAAGAAGAACTCCGCCAGCAAATCGAGGACAAGAACTGGGATGCCTTATTGACAAAAGTTCCTGTAAAGGCTGGAGATTTCTTCTATGTACCAAGTGGCACCATGCACGCTATCGGGGCAGGCATCTTAATTCTTGAAACCCAGCAGTCTAGCGATACCACTTACCGTGTCTATGACTTTGACCGCAAGGACGATAATGGCAACTTGCGTGAACTTCACCTTGAAAAATCTATCGATGTCTTGAATATTGGAGAGCCTGCCAATAGCCGTCCTGTGACTATCAAAGCTGATGATTTGCGTTCGACCTTACTTGTTTCGAATGATTTCTTTGCAGTTTACAAGTGGGAAATAACTGGAAAAGTTGACTTTGAAAAGACAGCTGACTACAGTTTGTTTAGTGTCTTAGCTGGCCAAGGTCAACTGACTGTTGATGGGAAAAACTATCCAATCCAAAAAGGTAGCCACTTTATCCTACCAAGTGATGTTGAAGCTTGGACCTTGGAAGGGCAAGGTTTGGAATTGATTGTTAGCCATCCATAAAAAAGAAAGGGCCTGAGTTTACTACTCAAGTCCTTTTTAATTACATAAATTGGGCGATGAAGACAACGATGATGATGATTGGAATGATGAAACGAAGAAGGAAGAGCCAGACTTGGAACAGTCCCTGTTTCCATGCTGTTTCATCGAGATGGAGTTCCTCCATTGCAAGAGCCTTTTTAAAGATATAGCCTGTAAAAAGTGAAAGGCAGAGAGCTCCAAATGGCATGAGGAGGTTGGAAACCAAGAAGTCCATAGCGTCAAAGAAAGTCTTCCCAAAGATGTGAACATCTGCCATGACACCATAAGATAGGGCTGAAGGAATTCCAAAGACAAAGGTCAAAATTCCTAAAATAACACTCCACTTAGCACGCTTGCTGTTGTCCTGGTTGGTGATATTGCCCACATTGATTTCCAGCATAACGACAGAGGAAGTGACTGTTGCAAAGAGGAAGAGCAGGAGGAAAAGAATGTAGAAAATAGTTCCAAAAGGCATCTTGTCAAAGAGTTGAGGCAAGACGATAAAGAGCAAGCTCGGTCCCCCTTCAGACTGGATATTGAAGGCTGACATGGCTGGGAAAATGGCTAGTCCCGCCATGATGGATACCGAAATGTTCATGGCTACGATGGAAATCCCTGACTGGACCAGATTGGTTTTCTTGTCCAAGTAGGAGGCATAGGTCAGCATGGCTGTAACCCCTAGTGAGAGGGCAAAGAAAGATTGTCCCAGAGCATAGAGGAGACCAGCGCTGGTCAGTTTTGAAAAGTCTGGTTTGAGGAAGTAAAGAACTCCTTCCATGGCATTTGGCAAACTGAGAGAGCGTCCGATGATGACGACAAAGATGATAAAGAGCAGAGGCATCATGACTTTTGAGGCTCTTTCAATTCCTTTTTGAACCCCACGTGATACAATGAAGATATTCAATAGGATAAAGGCTGCCTGAGCTCCAAGGGCAATGGCTGGATTTGAAATGATTGAAGTAAATAACTGAGCATAATCACCCGTTCCGCCAAGCTGGAACAATTTCCCGAACTCAATACCTAGATAAACCAGAATCCATCCTCCAATAACGCTGTAGAACGATAAGAGGATAAAGAGGGCGAAGGCACCAATCCAACCGATAAAGTTGTACTTACTATTCTTCCCTAGTTTTCCAAAGGTTTTAATCCCAGAGATACCAGCACTTCGTCCGAGTGCAAATTCAGCTAGCAAAAGAGGGAAACCAATTAGAATAGTGGAGATGAGAAAGACTAGTAAAAAGCCTCCTCCACCGTTAGCAGCAGTCATATAAGGAAATTTCCAAACGGCTCCAAGTCCGATGGCTGAACCAGCAGATGCTAGGATAAAGCCCAGTTTAGAACCCCATTGCGATTTTTCAGACATAGTTAAACTCCTAAAATTAGTATTACAAAAGAAAAAGCTACTGCCCTTGGCAAATAGCCTCATAAGTACTCAAAATGAGCCTTTCTTTTGATTGATAGACTTGACTATCCTATCATGTTTTCTAAGGTCTGTCAAGAAAACCATTTTCATGTTATGATAAAGTAAAAAAATTTCGCAAAAACGCTTGACTCTGACCTAGGGGGAGGGGTTATACTATCAATGTAATACTCTTCGAAAATCAAATTCAAACCACGTCAGCGTCGCCTTACCGTACTCAAGTACAGCCTGCGGCTAGCTTCCTAGTTTGCTCTTTGATTTTCATTGAGTATAAGGAGGAAATCATGTACCATATAAAAGAAGCTGCCCAGCTTTCGGGTGTCTCTGTCAAGACCCTGCATCACTACGACAAGATAGGACTCTTAGTTCCTTTAAAGTTAGAAAACGGTTATCGAACCTACAGTCAGGAGGATTTGGAACGCCTTCAGGTCATTCTTTACTACAAATATCTAGGTTTTTCTTTAGAAAAAATAGCAGAGCTGTTAAAGGAAGATAAATCAGATTTATTGCCTCACTTGACTAGACAGTTGGACTATTTGACTCGAGAAAGGCAACATCTGGATACCTTGATTTCCACCTTGCAAAAAACCATTCAAGAACAAAAAGGAGAAAGAGAAATGAGCATTCAAGAGAAATTCGCAGGATTTAACTATCAAGACCATCAAAAATACCACCAAGAGGCGGTAGAGAAGTATGGACAAGATGTGATGGACCAAGCGCTGGAGCGCCAAAAAGGTCACGAAGACGAAGCTACGGCTGCCTTCAATCAAGTCTTTCGAGCCTTGTCACAAAATCTTCAAGCTGGTCTACCTGTAACAGCAACCGAAAATCAAGAAGAAGCCGCTAAACTCTTGCAAGCCATCCGTACTTATGGATTTGACTGCTCTATTGAGGTATTTGGTTATATCGGTAAAGGCTACGTCTACAACCCAGAATTTAAGGAAAACATTGACAAATTTGGACCTGGAACAGCCCAGTACACATCAGATGTGATTGCCTATTATGTCCAAACTCAGACAAAATAAAATCGGAGGAGCATTCTTCCGATTTTTACTAAATTCAAGCACTACTTGCTTAATAATTTTTCTACTACATTTAGTTTTCGCATGGTCAAATCTACATTAAAAAGCTTTTCAAGATAGTTGGTACTGAGCTTTTTTCGTTTTGCAGTTCTAGGGAGATAGAGGTAAAGACAATGGTTACCGATACAAATTTCTTCTTCACCGTAATCAATTTTCAATTTTTCTAAAGGGAGACTTTGAATAGATTCTTGATAAAAAATCACATGTATACGGTCATAAAGATAGTGTTCTCCAAACGGGTTTTCTTGGACAATTTTTTTAAAATCACTTTTGTTCTTGATAACCATTTTTAAGTCGGCCCCAATTTTTTCCTTTATCAGAGTATGAACACATTCTCGTATTTCTTCTAAATCTAAATCACTTTCAAGAATGATATTCCCACTTTGAATATAGGTTCGAACTTGTTGAAAACCGGCTTCTGTTAAGATATCTACTAGATAAGACATTTTAGGGATAGCATTTTTTCCATTAGGAGTAACTCCCCTTAACAAGATAATATGTTCCAAAGGACTTCCTTTCTTTTGGGGCTGATTTAGCCATTAAATAATTCAGATTTAGATTGGGTTTGATCCCGCCACCCAACCAGTACAGAGGGCAGAAGTGATGTTAAACCCACCCGTGTGGGCATTGATATCCAGTACCTCGCCAGCAAAGTGGAGTCCAGGTACCAGCTTACTTTCTAGAGTTTTGGGATTGATTTCCTTGAGACTGACGCCCCCTTTGGTAACAAAGGACTTAGCAAGGGACATTTTACCAGTTACAGGAATTTTAAGTCCCTTGATAGACTGGAGAAGTTGTTCTCGTTCCTTTTCAGTCAGTTGTTTGACTTTGTCAGGATAGCCTGGCACAAAAAATTCTGCCAAGCGTTCTGGAAGTAAAGTTTTTAAGGCATTTTTTAGAGATTTTTCCCGATTTTCTTCTAGAAATGTAGCCAAGTCTTTCTCAGAAAGTTGAGGTAGAACATCCAGTGAGAGAACCTCTCCGCCCTTGACAAAGCTGGACATACGCAGAGCAGCAGGGCCTGACAAACCAAAGTGGGTAAAGAGCAAATCGTGAGTGATGACATGCTTACCATAGCTTAGGGTCACATCGTCCAATGAAATTCCTTGCAAGGCCTTGTGTGGAAAATCTGTCAACAAAGGACTTTCAGCGGCTTCAAGATCGGTAATGGTATGCTTAAAATGACGGGCAATCTCGTGACCAAAACCAGTCGAACCAGTAGAGGGATAGGATTTCCCACCAGTTGTGACAATCAGTTTATCACAAGTGAAATTTTGGTCTGCGGACTTCAGGACAAACTGGTCATCCACCTTTTTAACCGAAACAATCTCGGTTTGAGTAGCAACTTGACCACCTAGCTCAGTGATTTTCTTTTCCAAGGCATCGATAATGGTTCGAGACTTGTCACTAGCAGGAAAGACGCGCCCGTGGTCTTCGACTTTAAGTTTAACCCCATTTTCCGTAAAAAAGTTAATGATATCATGGTTATCAAATTGGGAGAAGACACTGTAGAGAAAGCGCCCATTTCCAGGGATGCCAGCTAGCAGGTCGTCCAAGCTACCATTGTTGGTCACATTGCAACGTCCACCACCAGTCCCAGCTAATTTTTTTCCAAGTTTCCGATTTTTTTCGATAAGGAGGGTTTTCTGTCCATAAAAGCTACTGGAAATCGTAGCCATCATACCAGCAGGTCCTCCACCGATGACAATAGTATCAAAATGTTTCATAGCTCTATTGTACCACAAAAAAACAAGAGATGATGGTCACCTCTTGTCAAGAATGCAATTAATCAATTTCATATCCCATCAGCAAACCACCATCTTCTGCATAAAAACTGCAGAGACCAGATGTTGGGATAATTTTAATATCTGCTTGTGGGAAGGTTTCGCGAATTCGCTCTGAGAGCTGTTGGCAACATTTCTCGTTATTGCGTTGGGCCATGATAATACGTCCACCAGCATATCCAGCTTTTACTAACTCATCATAGGCAGCTTGAACTGATTTCTTTGGTCCTCGTGCTTTTTGTAGTAGTTCGAGAGTTCCGGTTTCACTAGCTTCTCCAACCATACGGATGTTGAGAAGGCCAACGACTGTACCGATAAGCTTGCTCAAACGGCCGTTTTTCACCAAGTTATCGACCTTGGCCAGAACAAAGAGCAACTTGGTTTTTTCTTGATAGGCAGTGATAGCTTCAACCACTTCTTCAAAAGACAAGCCCTGGTCAATCAAGTTATTCAATTTTTCTACGAGCAAGTCAACTTCCCCACCAGCAGACAAACTATCAATTACATGAATTTTAGTATCAGGATGGTCTTCAAGATAAATATTCTTTGCTAGTTGAGCACTATTGTGACTGCCAGAAAGAGTACCAGTGATGGTTACTAGGAAAATATTTTTGGCTCCTTCAAATGCTCGTAAATAATCATCTGGGCTTGGACAAGCTGATTTTGAAGCTTCTGCAGTTGCATACATGGTTTCCATCATTTGGTCAATGTCAAGACTGGCATCATCAACAAAGACCTGATCAGCTACTTGAATGGTTAAGGGGACACTTATAAAGGTCGTGTCAATAGCTGGTGTTGCCAGCTGACGATAATCACAACCAGAGTCAGCAATAATCTTCCAAGTCATAGAAATTCTCCATCTTTGTCAGTTATACATTGACAAAGGTTCTGTCTTTTTTTACAATTATATCATGAAAGCCCTTGAAACAAAAGCCTCATCCGTCTGTTGTGACAAGTAGAAAGAAAATGTTATGTCTGAACGTAGAATCTCTGAAAAGTCTCTTGAAAATCTCAGAAAATCAAACCAAGAATCCAATTTATTAACTAGAGAAGCCATCGAAACAGCCCTCTTGCAACTCTTGGAAAAAAAGGACTTGACCAAGATTAGTATTTCTGAATTGGTCAAACGTGCAGGCGTTTCGCGTGCGGCCTTTTATCGCAATTATGATTCCAAAGAGGAGATTTTAGAAAGCGTCTTTAAACGAACTGTCCACAATATTATGGAACAGTTGCATCATTATGATTTAAAGACAGACCTTTATCTGGTCTGGGTTCACCTTTTCCGAGAGGCCAGAAAGGAAGCCAGAGTGATTCAATTGGCCTTGGATTACCATCTGGAAAAAATCTTTGTCCAAGCCATGCAGGAATTTTTAGAAAAATACCATGGGAAATCAAAAGGTGTCAGCTCTTATCTTCATTCCTTTTGGAGCTCGGCCATCGTTTCTGTCCTTCTAAAATGGATCAAGGATGGCATGAAGGTACCAGCTGAAAAGATTGCAGATTTAGGTTTACCATTTTTTAAAAAATAGAGAAAAAGGAGAAGAGATATGACTGAAAAAAGACTAGCATGGGATGAGTATTTTGCAGCCCAAGCCTTACTAATTGCCAATCGTTCCACTTGTAAACGTGCCAAAGTGGGCGCAATTTTGGTAAAGGATAATAAAGTTATTTCCACTGGTTATAATGGTTCGGTGTCAGGGACTGAGCATTGTATTGATCACGAATGTCTGGTCATCGAAGGTCACTGTGTTCGCACTCTTCACGCAGAGGTTAATGCCATTCTCCAAGGTGCAGAACGTGGGGTTCCCAAAGGCTTTACAGCCTATGTGACCCACTTTCCATGTCTAAACTGTACAAAACAATTGCTTCAGGTTGGTTGCAAGCGTGTGGTTTATATCAACCAGTACAGAATGGACGACTACGCCCAATACCTTTATCAAGAAAAGGGGACAGAATTGACTCATTTACCACTTGAGACAGTACAGAGAGCTCTTAAAGAGGCTGATCTAATGTAAAAAATATCAAAAATAAATGGTTTAGAAAGATTTTTAAACCGTTTTTTGGTATAATAAGAAGAATAAATTGAAAGAAGGAATTCCAAAAATGGGAAAAATTGAAGTTATTAATCATCCACTGATTCAACACAAATTGTCAATCTTGCGTCGTACAGATACTTCTACAAAAGCTTTTCGTGAGCTAGTAGATGAGATTGCAATGTTGATGGGGTATGAAGTACTTCGTGATCTTCCACTAGAAGATGTGGAAATCGAAACACCAATCACAAAAACAGTTCAAAAACAATTGGCAGGTAAGAAATTGGCCATCGTTCCAATCTTGCGTGCAGGTATCGGGATGGTTGATGGACTCTTGAGCTTGGTTCCAGCTGCTAAGGTTGGCCACATCGGTATGTACCGTGATGAAGAAACGCTTCAACCAGTTGAGTACTTAGTGAAATTGCCTGAAGATATTGACCAACGTCAAATTTTTGTGGTAGACCCAATGTTGGCAACAGGTGGCTCAGCAATCTTGGCTGTTGATTCTCTTAAAAAACGTGGCGCATCAAATATCAAATTTGTCTGCCTTGTATCTGCTCCAGAAGGTGTTAAAGCCCTTCAAGAAGCTCATCCAGATGTAGAAATCTTTACAGCAGCCTTGGATGAACGTTTGAACGAACACGGATATATCGTTCCAGGTCTTGGAGATGCTGGAGACCGCTTGTTCGGTACAAAATAACATCGAAAAGAAGAATGATTTGGAAAAGTATTTCCAGTCGTGAAAGGGGGTTGAATTTTTGTTTCTGTCTGATGAAAACAGAGCAAAAATTTGACCTTTTTTGACCAAGATATTATAATAGTCTTATCTTCAGTCATTTGACCAACAAAATTAAAACTCAAAAGGAGAAATGAATGATTCCTGTAGTTATTGAACAAACAAGCCGTGGGGAACGTTCCTACGATATTTACTCACGTCTTCTCAAAGACCGCATCATTATGCTGACAGGCCCAGTTGAAGACAATATGGCTAACTCAGTTATTGCACAGTTGCTTTTCTTGGATGCCCAAGATAGTACAAAAGATATTTACCTTTATGTCAATACACCTGGTGGTTCCGTTTCAGCTGGTTTGGCAATCGTTGATACCATGAACTTTATCAAGGCAGATGTCCAAACCATTGTTATGGGAATGGCTGCATCTATGGGGACTGTCATCGCATCAAGTGGAGCAAAAGGCAAGCGTTTCATGCTTCCAAATGCAGAGTATATGATCCACCAACCAATGGGTGGTACAGGTGGTGGTACTCAACAAACCGATATGGCGATTGCTGCAGAACACTTGCTTAAAACTCGTAATACTTTGGAAAAAATCTTGGCTGAAAATTCAGGTCAGTCAATCGAAAAAGTCCATGCAGATGCAGAACGAGATAACTGGATGAGCGCCCAGGAAACACTTGAATATGGCTTTATTGATGAAATCATGGCCAACAATTCATTGAATTAATGGTGATAGAAGGCAAACTCGACTGGGTTTGCTTTTTTTGGTATAATAGGGAGAGATTTCTTAGAAAGAGGATTTATCATGTTTGAAAAAGTCAATCGATCTGGCTTGATTATCTATCTTTACTATAATCGTGATGCCAAAAAACTGCAGGATTATGGAGATATTACCTATCATTCCAAGAAACATCGTTACTTACAGCTTTATGTTCCAACTCAAGAAGTGGAGCAATTGGTCGGGCGCTTGGGCAAGGAAAAATTTATAAAAAAAGTTAGAGTTTGTCATATCCAAGAGTTGGAAACACCCTTTGTGGGCAATCTTTATCGAGAGGAAAACGTTATCATCGAAAAAGTCTAAGAAAAGTGTTGACAATTTTCTGATAATTCGGTATATTCTTAACATGCTATTTATTTAAGAATAAGGAGACAAAAAAGATGAAGAAAAAATTTGCCCTATCGTTTGTGGCGCTTGCAAGTGTAGCACTTCTTGCAGCCTGTGGAGAAGTGAAGTCTGGAGCGTCAAACGCTGCTGGTAATTCAGTAGATGAAAAGACAATCAAAATTGGATTTAACTTTGAAGAAACTGGTGCCGTAGCAGCCTACGGTACATCTGAACAAAAAGGTGCCCAACTTGCCGTTGATGAAATCAATGCTGCAGGTGGTATCGATGGAAAACAAATCGAAGTAGTCGATAAAGATAACAAGTCTGAAACAGCTGAGGCGGCTTCAGTAACAACTAACCTTGTAACCCAATCTAAAGTATCAGCAATCGTAGGACCTGCGACATCTGGTGCAACTGCAGCTGCGGTAGCTAACGCTACAAAAGCAGGTGTTCCATTGATTTCGCCAAGTGCGACTCAAGATGGATTGACTAAAGGTCAAGATTACCTCTTTATCGGAACTTTCCAAGATAGCTTCCAAGGAAAAATTATCTCAAACTATGTTTCTGAAAAATTGCAAGCTAAGAAAGTTGTTCTTTACACTGATAATGCTAGCGACTATGCTAAAGGTATTGCCAAAGCCTTCCGTGAAGCTTACAAAGGTGAAATCGTTGCAGATGAAACTTTCGTAGCAGGTGACACAGACTTCCAAGCAGCCCTTACAAAAATGAAAGGGAAAGATTTTGATGCTATCATCGTTCCTGGTTACTACACTGAAGCTGGTAAAATTGTAAACCAAGCGCGTGGTATGGGAATTGACAAACCAATCGTTGGTGGTGATGGATTCAACGGTGAAGAGTTTGTACAACAAGCAACTCCTGAAAAAGCATCAAACATCTACTTTATCTCAGGCTTCTCAACTACTGTAGAAGTTTCAGCTAAAGCAAAAGCTTTCCTTGATGCTTACCGTGCTAAGTACAACGAAGAGCCTTCAACATTTGCAGCCTTGGCTTATGACTCAGTTCACCTTGTAGCAAACGCAGCAAAAGGTGCTAAAAACTCTGGCGAAATCAAGGATAACCTTGCTAAAACAAAAGATTTTGAAGGTGTAACTGGTCAAACAAGCTTCGATGCAGACCACAACACAGTCAAAACTGCTTACATGATGACCATGAACAATGGTAAGGTTGAAGCAGCAGAAGTTGTAAAACCATAATAGAAAATGTTGAAATAGGGAATGAGCCTTTGACTCACTCCCTGTTTCGATGTTTAAGAACCTATCAAAAAGTGAGGGGAAACCCTCAAAATTATAAATAGAAAGAGTGAATCTTATGCTCCAACAACTAGTAAATGGTTTGATTCTAGGTAGTGTTTATGCGCTGTTAGCCCTAGGATATACCATGGTTTACGGAATTATCAAGCTCATCAACTTCGCCCACGGTGATATTTATATGATGGGAGCCTTTATCGGTTATTTCTTGATTAATTCTTTCCAAATGAATTTCTTTGTAGCTCTTATTGTAGCTATGTTAGCGACAGCCATTCTTGGTGTCGTGATTGAGTTCCTTGCTTACCGACCTTTGCGTCACTCTACTCGTATTGCTGTTTTGATTACAGCTATTGGGGTTTCTTTCCTATTGGAGTATGGGATGGTCTATCTGGTTGGTGCCAATACCCGTGCCTTCCCTCAAGCGATTCAAACAGTTCGCTATGATTTGGGACCAATCAGCTTAACAAATGTGCAGTTAATGATCTTGGCCATTTCCTTGATTTTGATGATTTTGTTACAAGTCATTGTCCAAAAAACAAAGATGGGGAAAGCCATGCGTGCGGTATCCGTAGATAGCGATGCAGCGCAATTGATGGGGATCAATGTAAATCGTACTATCAGCTTTACCTTCGCTTTGGGTTCAGCTCTTGCGGGTGCGGCTGGTGTTCTGATTGCCCTCTATTATAACTCTCTTGAACCTTTGATGGGGGTTACTCCAGGTCTTAAGTCTTTCGTTGCCGCAGTACTTGGTGGTATCGGGATTATTCCTGGTGCGGCTCTTGGTGGCTTTGTGATTGGTCTATTGGAAACCTTTGCGACAGCCTTTGGAATGTCAGACTTCCGTGATGCCATTGTTTATGGAATCTTGTTGTTGATCTTGATTGTCCGCCCAGCTGGTATCCTTGGTAAAAATGTGAAAGAGAAGGTGTAAACGATGAAGGAAAATTTAAAAGTTAATATTCTATGGTTACTCCTTTTGTTAGCTGGCTATGGCTTGATTAGTGTATTGGTTTCAGTCGGAGTACTTAATCTATTCTATGTACAGATTTTACAACAAATTGGAATTAATATTATTCTGGCTGTTGGTCTCAACTTAATCGTTGGTTTTTCAGGCCAATTTTCACTTGGTCATGCTGGTTTCATGGCGATTGGTGCCTATGCAGCAGCTATTATTGGTTCTAAATCACCAACCTACGGTGCCTTCTTTGGAGCTATGCTTGTAGGGGCTTTGCTTTCAGGAGCAGTTGCCTTGCTTGTCGGAATTCCAACCTTGCGCTTGAAGGGGGACTATCTTGCGGTAGCGACTCTAGGTGTTTCTGAAATTATCCGTATCTTTATCATCAATGGCGGAAGCCTTACAAATGGTGCGGCAGGTATCTTGGGAATTCCTAACTTTACAACTTGGCAAATGGTTTACTTCTTTGTCGTGATTACAACTATTGCAACCTTGAACTTCTTGCGTAGTCCAATTGGTCGTTCAACCCTTTCTGTTCGTGAGGATGAAATCGCTGCTGAGTCAGTTGGGGTTAATACGACTAAAATTAAAATCATCGCCTTTGTCTTTGGTGCCATTACTGCAAGTATTGCAGGGTCACTTCAGGCAGGATTTATCGGTTCAGTTGTACCGAAAGATTACACTTTCATCAACTCAATCAATGTTTTGATTATTGTTGTATTTGGTGGACTTGGTTCCATTACAGGTGCAATCGTTTCAGCTATTGTCCTTGGAATTTTGAATATGCTTCTCCAAGATGTTGCTAGCATTCGTATGATTATCTACGCTTTGGCCTTGGTATTGGTAATGATTTTCAGACCAGGTGGACTCCTTGGAACATGGGAATTGAACCTATCACGTTTCTTTAAAAAATCTAAGAAGGAGGAACAAAACTAATGGCATTACTTGAAGTAAAACAGTTAACCAAACATTTTGGCGGTCTAACAGCTGTTGGAGATGTGACTCTTGAATTGAACGAAGGGGAACTGGTTGGACTAATCGGTCCAAACGGAGCTGGGAAAACCACCCTTTTTAACCTCTTGACTGGTGTTTATGAACCAAGTGAGGGAACAGTAACACTAGATGGTCACCTTTTGAATGGAAAGTCACCTTATAAGATTGCTTCTTTGGGACTTGGACGTACATTCCAAAATATCCGTCTCTTTAAAGATTTAACAGTTTTGGACAATGTTTTGATTGCTTTTGGAAACCATCACAAACAACATGTTTTTGCTAGTTTTTTGCGCTTACCAGCTTTTTACAAGAGTGAAAAAGAATTAAAAGCTAAGGCTTTGGAATTGCTGAAAATCTTTGATTTAGATGGTGATGCAGAAACTCTGGCTAAAAATCTTGCCTACGGACAACAACGTCGTTTGGAAATTGTTCGTGCCCTCGCTACGGAACCTAAAATTCTCTTTTTGGATGAACCAGCCGCAGGTATGAACCCGCAGGAAACAGCAGAATTGACTGAGTTAATTCGTCGCATCAAAGATGAATTTAAGATTACAATCATGTTGATTGAACACGATATGAATTTGGTCATGGAAGTAACAGAACGTATCTACGTACTTGAATACGGTCGTTTGATTGCCCAAGGAACTCCTGACGAAATTAAGACCAATAAACGCGTTATCGAAGCTTATCTAGGAGGTGAAGCCTAATGTCTATGTTAAAAGTTGATAATCTTTCTGTGCATTACGGCATGATCCAAGCAGTCCGTGATGTAAGCTTTGAAGTTAATGAAGGAGAAGTTGTTTCCCTTATCGGTGCCAATGGTGCAGGTAAGACAACCATTCTCCGTACCTTGTCAGGTTTGGTTCGACCAAGTTCTGGAAAAATTGAATTTTTAGGTCAAGAAATCCAAAAAATGCCAGCTCAAAAAATCGTGGCAGGTGGTCTTTCACAAGTTCCAGAAGGGCGCCACGTCTTTCCTGGCTTGACTGTTATGGAAAATCTAGAAATGGGAGCTTTCTTAAAGAAAAACCGTGAAGAAAATCAAGCTAACTTGAAGAAGGTTTTCTCACGTTTCCCACGTCTTGAAGAACGGAAGAACCAGGATGCAGCCACTCTTTCAGGAGGGGAACAACAAATGCTTGCCATGGGACGCGCTCTCATGTCAACACCAAAACTTCTTCTTTTAGATGAACCATCAATGGGTCTTGCCCCAATCTTTATCCAAGAGATTTTTGATATCATTCAAGATATCCAGAAGCAAGGAACAACCGTCCTCTTGATTGAACAAAATGCCAATAAAGCACTCGCAATCTCTGACCGAGGCTATGTACTGGAAACAGGAAAAATCGTCCTATCAGGAACAGGAAAAGAACTCGCTTCATCAGAAGAAGTCAGAAAAGCATATCTAGGTGGCTAAAACAATCCAGTGGATTGTTTTAGTCGGCAGATGAAGATTGCGAAGCAATTATCAAATCCACTGGATTGTTTTAGTCGGTGGATGAGGATTACGAAGTAATCATCATTATAGTCCAGGGGACCTTTTTAGTTGACAGATATAGATTGTAAAGTAATCTTTATCTACATTAAAAGGTTAATTTCTAATAATTGAAAAAATCGAATGAAATGTATCTTACCTTCATTCAGAGAGCTCGATTTCAGAGCTCTTTTTGCTAGCTTATTCATACTTTTCTGAATTTTGAAAAAGAAATGTAAGCGTTTGATAGATTTACAAAAAGATTGTATAATAGGGATAAGAATAGAAAAGGAGAAGTCTCATGGCAGTTAAAGATTTTATGACCCGCAAGGTAGTTTATATTAGTCCGGATACAACAGTATCTCATGCAGCAGATTTGATGAGAGAGCAAGGGTTGCACCGCTTGCCTGTTATCGAAAATGATCAATTAGTTGGTTTGGTAACTGAAGGAACCATTGCCCAAGCTAGTCCATCAAAAGCAACCAGTCTTTCTATCTATGAGATGAATTATCTTCTAAATAAGACAAAAGTAAAAGATGTCATGATTCGCGATGTTGTCACTGTTTCAGGCTATGCGAGTCTAGAGGATGCAACTTATCTGATGTTGAAAAATAAGATTGGTATTCTTCCTGTAGTAGATAACCATCAAGTCTATGGGGTTATTACGGACCGTGATGTTTTCCAAGCCTTTCTTGAAATTGCAGGTTATGGCGAAGAAGGGATTCGTGTGCGCTTTGTTACGGAAAATGAAGTTGGTGTTCTTGGAAAAATTGTTTCTTTGATTGTAGAAGAAAATTTGAATATCTCTCATACAGTCAATATTCCGCGTAAGGATGGTAAGGTCATTATCGAAGTTCAAATCGATGGATCAATTGATTTACCAGCCTTGAAAGAAAAATTTGAATCAGAGAATATTCAAGTAGAAGAAATCACTCGTACTTCAGCAAAAGTCTTGTAAGAAGGGAAGCCGAAAGGCTTCTTTTTTCATGAAAAGGGGAGTAGAGCAAAAGATGGAAAGAAATGATAGATTATGGTATAATAAAACGATATAAAAAAGGAGTATTTATGGACATTTCAGAAATTCGTCAGAAAATTGACGCAAATCGTGAAAAATTAGCTTCTTTCAGGGGGTCTCTTTGACCTCGAAGGTCTAGAGGAAGAGATTGCCATCTTGGAAAACAAGATGACAGAACCTGATTTTTGGAACGATAATATCGCGGCCCAAAAAACGTCGCAAGAATTAAATGAATTAAAAAACACCTATAACACCTTCCACAAAATGGAAGAGTTGCAGGATGAAGTCGAAATTTTATTAGACTTTTTAGCTGAAGATGAGTCGGTGCATGAAGAATTGGTTGAACAGTTGTCAGAACTTGATAAGATGATGACCAGTTACGAGATGACCTTGCTCTTGTCAGAACCTTATGACCATAATAATGCCATCTTGGAAATCCATCCAGGATCCGGTGGTACTGAGGCTCAGGACTGGGGTGATATGTTGCTTCGTATGTACACTCGCTATGGAAATGCTAAAGGCTTTAAAGTGGAAGTATTGGATTACCAAGCAGGAGATGAAGCTGGTATCAAGTCAGTAACCTTATCATTTGAAGGACCTAATGCCTATGGTCTTCTCAAGTCAGAAATGGGGGTACACCGTTTGGTGCGAATTTCACCATTTGACTCTGCTAAACGTCGCCATACCTCTTTCACATCTGTAGAAGTGATGCCAGAGTTGGATGATACCATTGAAGTGGAAATCCGTGAAGATGATATCAAGATGGACACCTTCCGTTCAGGTGGTGCTGGTGGACAAAACGTCAATAAGGTTTCAACAGGTGTACGTTTAACACACATTCCAACTGGGACTGTTGTCCAGTCAACGGTCGATCGTACCCAGTATGGAAATAGAGATCGTGCCATGAAGATGTTGCAGGCTAAGCTCTATCAAATGGAGCAAGAAAAGAAAGCAGCGGAAGTTGATTCCCTCAAGGGTGAGAAAAAGGAAATCACATGGGGAAGCCAAATCCGTTCATATGTTTTTACGCCATATACTATGGTAAAAGATCACCGAACTAGCTTTGAAGTTGCACAAGTAGATAAGGTTATGGATGGAGACCTAGATGGTTTTATTGATGCCTATCTCAAGTGGAGAATCAGCTAAGATAGAAAGGAGCTCATATGTCAATCATTGAAATGAGAGATGTCGTCAAAAAATACGACAACGGAACGACTGCCCTACGTGGTGTTTCGGTAAGCGTTCAACCAGGGGAATTTGTTTACATCGTAGGACCTTCAGGAGCTGGGAAATCAACCTTTATTCGTTCTTTGTATCGCGAAGTAAAAATCGAAAAAGGAAGCTTATCTGTTGCTGGTTTTAATCTGGTTAAAATTAAAAAGAAAGATGTTCCTCTCCTACGTCGTAGTGTTGGGGTTGTCTTTCAAGATTATAAACTGTTACCAAAGAAAACCGTTTATGAAAATATTGCTTATGCAATGGAGGTAATTGGAGAAAGTCGCCGTAATATCAAAAAACGTGTTATGGAAGTCTTAGACTTGGTTGGATTGAAGCATAAGGTTCGTTCTTTCCCAAATGAACTTTCAGGGGGAGAACAGCAACGGATTGCAATTGCACGTGCCATTGTAAACAATCCAAAAGTATTGATTGCGGACGAACCAACAGGAAACTTGGACCCAGATAATTCATGGGAAATTATGAACTTGCTGGAACGCATCAATCTCCAAGGTACAACTGTCTTGATGGCTACCCACAACAGTCAGATTGTAAATACCTTGCGCCACCGTGTCATTGCCATTGAAAATGGCCGTGTCGTTCGTGACGAAGCTAAAGGAGAATATGGATACGATGATTAGTAGATTTTTTCGTCATTTATTTGAATCGTTAAAAAGTTTGAAACGAAATGGCTGGATGACAGTAGCTGCTGTTAGTTCAGTTATGATTACTTTGACCTTGGTTGCAATATTTGCATCTGTTATCTTTAATACGGCTAAACTAGCTACAGATATCGAAAATAATGTCCGAGTAATGGTATACATTCGTAAGGACGTAGCTGATAATAGTGAGACCATTGAAAAAGAAGGTCAAACTGTTACAAATAACGACTACCATAAGGTATATGATGCTTTGAAAGGTATGTCAACCGTTAAAAGTGTTACGTTTTCAAGTAAAGAAGAACAATATGAAAAGTTGACAGAAACAATGGGGGACAACTGGAAAATCTTTGAAGGCGATGCCAATCCTCTCTATGATGCATATATCGTTGATACAAATACACCAAGTGATGTAAAGACAGTAGCAGAAGAGGCTAAAAAAATCGAAGGTGTATCAGAAGTTCAAGATGGTGGTGCTAATACAGAACGCTTGTTTAAGTTAGCCTCATTTATTCGTGTTTGGGGACTAGTTATCGCTGGATTATTGATTTTCATTGCGGTGTTCTTGATTTCTAATACTATACGTATCACCATTATTTCACGAAGCCGTGAAATTCAAATCATGCGTTTAGTAGGTGCTAAGAATGGCTATATCCGCGGACCTTTCTTGCTTGAAGGTGCCTTCATTGGTTTGCTTGGAGCAACACTTCCATCAGTTCTGGTATTTATTGTCTATAAAATGGTTTACCAATCTGTTAATAAGTCATTGGTTGGTCAGAACCTTTCAATGATATCACCAGAAGTATTCAGTCCACTGATGATTGCCTTATTATTTGTGATTGGAATTTTTATCGGTTCAATCGGATCAGGAATTTCAATGCGCCGATTCCTGAAAATCTAAAATAGAAGTATATTTGAGGAGATTTTAATATCTCCTTTTTTACTACAAAAATTTTAGAAAAAAGTCTACTTTTTTTTATAAAAGCCTTTACAAAAAAAATTAAAGTGGTATAATTGAATTATAGAAAGTGCAAACGTTTTCGTAAAACGTTTGCCTAAATAAAAATAAAGGAGATTTGAATGATGAAAGATACATTCAAAAATGTCTTGTCTTTCGAGTTTTGGCAAAAATTCGGTAAGGCTTTGATGGTGGTTATCGCGGTTATGCCGGCTGCTGGTTTGATGATTTCAATCGGTAAGTCTATCGTAATGATTAACCCAACTTTTGCACCACTTGTAGTTACAGGTGGAATTCTTGAGCAAATTGGTTGGGGGGTTATCGGTAACCTTCACATTTTGTTTGCCCTAGCAATTGGAGGAAGCTGGGCTAAAGAACGTGCTGGTGGTGCTTTCGCCGCTGGTCTTGCCTTCATCTTGATTAACCGTATCACTGGTACAATCTTTGGTGTATCAGGAGATATGTTGAAAAATCCAGATGCTATGGTCACAACTCTCTTTGGTGGTTCAATCAAAGTTGCTGATTACTTCATTAGTGTTCTTGAAGCTCCAGCATTGAACATGGGTGTGTTTGTAGGGATTATCTCAGGTTTTGTAGGGGCAACTGCTTACAATAAATACTACAACTTCCGTAAACTTCCTGATGCACTTTCATTCTTCAACGGGAAACGTTTCGTACCATTTGTAGTTATTCTTCGTTCAGCAATCGCTGCAATTCTACTTGCTGCCTTCTGGCCAGTAGTTCAAACAGGTATCAATAGCTTTGGTATCTGGATTGCCAACTCACAAGAAACTGCTCCAATCCTTGCACCATTCTTGTATGGTACTTTGGAACGTTTGCTCTTGCCATTTGGTCTTCACCATATGTTGACTATCCCAATGAACTACACAGCTCTTGGTGGTACTTATGACATTTTAACTGGTGCAGCTAAAGGTACTCAAGTATTTGGTCAAGACCCACTATGGCTTGCATGGGTAACAGACCTTGTTAACCTTAAAGGTACAGATGCAAGTCACTACCAACAATTGTTAGATACTGTTCACCCAGCTCGTTTCAAAGTTGGACAAATGATCGGTTCATTCGGTATCTTGATGGGTATGATCGTTGCTATCTACCGTAATGTCGATGCTGATAAGAAACATCAATATAAAGGTATGATGATTGCGACAGCTCTTGCAACATTCTTGACAGGGGTTACTGAACCAATCGAATACATGTTCATGTTTGTAGCAACACCTATGTATCTTGTTTACTCACTTGTTCAAGGTGCTGCCTTCGCTATGGCTGACGTAGTAAACCTACGTGTCCACTCATTCGGTTCAATTGAATTCTTGACTCGTACACCACTAGCAATTAATGCTGGTATTGGTATGGATATCGTTAACTTTATCTGGGTAACTGTTCTCTTTGCCGTAATCATGTACTTTATCGCAAACTTCATGATTCAAAAATTCAACTACGCAACTCCAGGACGTAACGGAAATTACGAAACTGCTGAAGGTTCAGAAGAAGCTAGTAGCGAAGTGAAAGTTGCAGCAGGCTCTCAAGCTGTAAACATTATTAACCTTCTTGGTGGACGTGCAAACATCGTTGATGTTGATGCATGTATGACTCGTCTTCGTGTAACTGTAAAAGATGCTG
The DNA here is from genome assembly GCF_946188615.1 of Streptococcus mitis. Taxonomy (GTDB): domain Bacteria; phylum Bacillota; class Bacilli; order Lactobacillales; family Streptococcaceae; genus Streptococcus; species Streptococcus mitis_BZ. The sequence goes on along the minus strand of NZ_CAMHVK010000008.1, from coordinate 36,354 downwards.
ACAAAGTCGGTGATGCAGAACAATGGAAAGCAGAAGGAGCTATGGGTCTTGTCATGAAAGGACAAGGAGTTCAAGCTATCTACGGTCCAAAAGCAGACGTATTGAAATCTGATATCCAAGATATCCTTGATTCAGGTGAAATCATTCCTGAAACTCTTCCAAGCCAAATGACTGAAGCACAACAAAACACTGTTCACTTCAAAGGTCTTACTGAGGAAGTTTACTCAGTAGCAGACGGTCAAGTTGTTGCTTTGGAACAAGTAAAAGATCCAGTATTTGCTCAAAAAATGATGGGTGATGGATTTGCAGTAGAACCTGCAAATGGAAACATTGTATCTCCAGTTTCAGGTACTGTATCAAGCATCTTCCCAACAAAACATGCTCTTGGTATTGTGACTGAACCAGGTCTTGAAGTATTGGTTCACATTGGTTTGGACACAGTAAGTCTTGAAGGTAAACCATTTACAGTTCATGTTGCTGAAGGACAAAAAGTTGCAGCAGGAGATCTTCTTGTCACAGCTGACTTGGATGCTATCCGTGCAGCAGGACGTGAAACTTCAACAGTAGTTGTCTTCACAAATGGTGATGCAATTAAATCAGTTAAATTAGAAAAAACAGGTTCTCTTGCAGCTAAAACAGCAGTTGCTAAAGTAGAATTGTAATATACTTGAGGTTGGAAGCTGTATTCCAACCTCTTATTTTGGGAGAAAAGAATGAAATTTTTAACACTCAATACTCACAGTTGGATGGAGAAAGAAGCAGAGGAAAAATTCCAGATTTTGCTTGAGGATATTCTTGAAAAAGACTATGATTTGATTTGTTTCCAAGAAATCAATCAGGAGATCACTTCGCCAGTGGTGGAGGTTAATGACCTTTATCAAGCTTTGCCAGCAGCTGAGCCTATTCACCAAGACCATTATGTTAGACTTTTGGTTGAAAAGTTGTCAGAGCAAGGGAAAGATTACTACTGGACTTGGGCCTATAACCATATTGGTTATGACCGCTACCATGAAGGTGTGGCTATCTTGTCTAAAACACCTATTGAAGCAAGAGAAATTTTGGTTTCAGATGTGGATGATCCAACAGACTATCATACTCGCCGTGTCGCCCTGGCTGAAACTGTAGTTGATGGCAAGGACCTTGCAGTTGCCAGTGTCCACCTTTCTTGGTGGGATAAAGGTTTCCAAGAAGAATGGGCACGATTTGAGGCTGTCTTGAAAGAATTGAACAAGCCACTTTTGCTGGCTGGAGATTTCAACAATCCAGCAGGTCAGGAAGGTTACCAAGCTATTTTAGCTAGTCCATTAGGCTTACAAGACGCTTTTGAAGTTGCTCAAGAGAAAAGCGGTAGCTATACCGTTCCACCAGAAATTGATGGCTGGAAGGGGAATACAGAACCCCTTCGAATCGACTATGTTTTTACTACCAAAGAGTTAGAGGTGGAAAATTTACATGTCGTATTTGATGGTAACAAGGGTCCGCAAGTTAGTGATCACTATGGCTTGAATGCTATTTTAAACTGGAAATAAGGACTGAAAAGAGGTTGGGATTCACAAATTCCAGCCTTTTTCTGACTAGAAAAGGTGCTGGAAATAGCCTAAATAAGTGAGACTACTGAAATGGAATAAAATGTGGTATAATTGATAGGATAGATAGAATCGAGGATATTATGTCATTTACGAAATTTCAATTTAAAAACTATATTAGAGAAGCCTTGGAGGAGTTGAAATTTATAACTCCAACAGAGGTACAAGATAAGTTGATTCCCATTGTCTTGGCAGGCCGAGATTTGGTTGGAGAATCAAAAACAGGTTCGGGTAAGACTCACACTTTCCTATTGCCGATTTTCCAGCAATTAGATGAAACCAGCGATAGTGTTCAAGCAGTCATTACTGCACCGAGCCGTGAATTAGCTACTCAAATTTACCAAGCAGCCCGTCAGATTGCAGCCCACTCAGAGGTAGAAATTCGTGTGGTTAATTATGTGGGTGGTACAGATAAGGCTCGCCAGATTGACAAATTGGCAAGTAACCAGCCTCATATTGTTATCGGAACGCCTGGCCGTATTTATGACTTAGTTAAGTCTGGTGACCTAGCTATTCACAAGGCTAAGACCTTTGTGGTCGATGAGGCAGATATGACCTTGGATATGGGATTCTTGGAAACTGTTGATAAGATTGCTGGAAGCCTTCCAAAAGACTTGCAATTCATGGTCTTCTCAGCGACTATCCCACAAAAACTGCAACCATTCTTGAAAAAATACTTGTCAAATCCTGTTATGGAGAAAATCAAGACCAAAACGGTCATTTCTGATACCATTGATAATTGGTTGATTTCTACAAAGGGACGTGACAAGAATGCTCAAATTTACCAGTTAACTCAGTTGATGCAACCGTATTTGGCAATGATTTTTGTTAACACTAAAATGCGTGCTGATGAATTGCATTCATATCTGACTGCTCAAGGCTTGAAGGTGGCAAAAATCCATGGGGATATTGCCCCTCGTGAACGCAAGAGAATCATGAATCAGGTAAAAAATCTGGATTTTGAGTATATTGTCGCAACAGATTTGGCAGCGCGTGGAATTGATATTGAAGGTGTCAGCCATGTCATCAATGATGCCATTCCGCAAGATTTGTCCTTCTTTGTCCACCGTGTTGGTCGTACTGGAAGAAATGGCCTACCAGGTACAGCTATTACCCTTTATCAGCCAAGTGACGACTCGGATATCCGTGAGTTGGAGAAATTGGGAATCAAGTTTACTCCGAAGATGGTAAAAGATGGAGAATTCCAAGATACCTATGACCGTGATCGTCGAGCAAACCGTGAGAAGAAGCAGGACAAGCTTGATATCGAAATGATTGGCTTGGTCAAAAAGAAAAAGAAAAAAGTCAAACCAGGTTATAAGAAGAAGATTCAATGGGCGGTTGATGAAAAACGTCGTAAAACCAAGCGTGCGGAAAATCGCGCACGTGGTCGTGCAGAGCGTAAAGCAAAACGCCAAACATTTTAATAGAAAAAGTTGGAGTACTGAGCTCCAACTTTTTCTATTATGTGACTGAAAGTCACATAATAAACTAGCTCATATCAATAAAATAGTAGAGGTTCTAATCAATTTCAATAATTCAGAAAAAAGAAGACTGACAAAATATGACTACTTTAAGATGACACTAAAATTTGATATCAAACTCTAGCATATGGAGGAAGAAATCAAAATTAATGGATAGGTGATTACGGATATAAAGTTATAAGACTTGAAACTTTATTTCATAGACTTAATCACTCTTATCCTTCTTAAATTCATAGAGCTCTTCCAAGTAAAAATGAATTTTTTCTTTAATATATTTTAATGATTTATTATTAGTTATGTCTATAACACCAAACACACTATAGTGGTTTCGGTAAAGCTCATCATAATCAATCTGACTGCCTATGATGATGACTTCTGATTTTTTTGAACTAAATTGGATAGATTTTAAATAGAGTTTCATTTTTTTAGATGTTAGGGACCTTGATTTTATGATAAAATAAGTAGAAGATTTATATTTGTGGTTAATCTTATGCCCTTGTAGAATTTTTGTATTTTTGAATGTTTTATTAAAGAAATAATATTTTAAATACAGAGATAAAATATATCCAAATAAAGAATAGTGTAAAATTTGAATTGCCTTCATAGCTTTCCTTTCATTAGATATTAGTTTATCAAATAAAGAAAGATTAATATTATTGAGTTACTAAAAAGTATCTATTTTATCATGAAATGTCTAAATTAAGAAAATTTCTACCATTTGAGATAGTATAGAAACCATTTGAGATTTTTATAATTTAATTTCCATCATTCTGATAAGATTAAACTGATAGAAGGAGGCTAAATATGAAAGACTACATTTTATATCAAGATAGAGCTATAGTAAAGGTACCACTCTCTAAAATTTATTATGTTACAACTCACCCAACAAAAGCTCATGCTGTTCTTTTTGTAACAGCCGAAGGGAATTTTGAAGCTTCAACCTCACTAGCTAAAATTGAAGAGGAAAGTTCAGAAGAACTTATTAGATGCCATAGAAAATTTCTTGTGAATAAACATAAAATAGCAGGATTTAATCATGAGACAAGAACGATTATGTTTATGGATGATAGAGTATCAGACATCGCTTGTTCTAGAAGACACTTTACAATATTAAAAAATCAGTGGAAAAATATATAGGAGTGAAGTAGTGAATATTTTTATACTAGAAGATAATTTTTTACAACAGACTAGAATTGAAAATATTGTCAAAAAAATTTTGGTGGATAATAAGATTGAGTGTAGGCATTTTGAGGTTTATGGAAAACCTCAACAGCTTTTAGAGGACATTTCAGAGAGAGGAAATCATCAATTATTTTTACTTGATATCGAAATAAAAGATGATGACAAAAGAGGATTAGACGTTGCTAGAGAAATTAGAAAACTTGATTCTCAAGCAGTGATTGCTTTTGTAACATCACATTCTGAGTTTATGCCTGTATCTTTTGAATATTTAGTATCAGCTATTGATTTCATTGATAAAGAATTACCTGAACCATTATTTATCAAACGAATTGAAAATGTTATTTCAAGTGTTAGCGATAATCAAAGAAGAACAGTATCTGAGGACTCTTTTATATTTACAGGATCCAAAGCTCAAATTCAAGTCCCTTTTAAAGATTTATTGTATATTGAAACATCAACAATTGCTCATAAGTTGACTCTCTATTCCAAACGAGACATAGTTGAATTTTATGGACAATTGTCAGATATTCTTAAACAGGAACCACGTTTATTTCAATGTCATAGATCATTTATCGTAAATCCTTATAATATATCTTTAATTGATAAAGAAAATCGGTTAGTTCATTTTCAGAACGGGTCCTCTTGTATTGTCTCTAGATTAAAAATTCGTCCACTTATGAAAGCTATCGAAAGACTTCATGACTAAGGAGATTTAGATGATATTTTTACTAGATATTATAGGTGTTTTTCTATTATTATGTATCCATTCTAAGGTTGTAGATGAGAGATTAAACCTAAAAAAAGTAGTAGTATCCATTATTCTGTACTATCTTTCAACATTACTATTTATTGTTGTATTTGAATCAACTGCATTTTATTCTTTTGGGTCATTATTAATATATCCTACCTTTTTTATCCTATATACTTTGTCTATTGGTAAATTAAGAAATAAGGTCTCTTTATTACTTTTTTACTCATTATTTCCACTTGGATTTTGGGATGTCATCAAAAATTTTTTAGGTTTCTTTGTAATTTATAACATTCCAATATTGAATAGACTATATGAAACTAATCTAGGAATAATGATTTTCTCTTTATTAGCTGAAATTATTGTGTTTTTTCTTATTAGTCTCTTTCAATATAATTTTAGTCATTTAAAAATAAAGAACTTGGATAGAAAAACAAAATTTATCTTAATTACTGCGGATATTTTAATGCTTACTTATTTTATCTTACCGCCTTATATGAACTACATTGATAAAATAAGCCAGGATAGAATGTTAGATTATAAAGAATTATTGACAGCAGTTTACTTTTTATTGTTTATTTGTTTTATTAATCTCTTGGATAGAAAATTACTTCAAGAATTACAGGAGCAAGTTGTTTTACAAAAAGAAATTCAATTGCAAAATCTTAGTAATTATAGTCAACAAGTTGAGGGGCTGTATCAAGAAATTAGAAGCTTTAGACATGATTATGCTAATATTTTATCGAGCTTAAAAATAGGTATAGATCAAAAAGATATTAATCTGGTTTCTCAAGTTTATGATAGTGTTTTGAAAAATTCTGGTGAAAAATTAAAAGGCAAGCGTTTTGATGTAGCACATCTAAGAAATATCAATGATTTGGCGTTAAAGAGTTTACTATTATCTAAGTTATCGGAGGCCCAAAACTTATCTGTTCCAGTTTCCCTGGAGATTGGTGAACAGTTCTCTATAAAAAATATGGAACAAATAGACTTCTTAACAATTACTTCTATCTTGTTAGATAATGCTATAGAGTCCGCAGCAGAAGGAGGAATAGCAGTTTGTTTCCTTGAGGATACAGAATGGAATAAATTAGTCATGATTGTAAAAAATTCTACTTTAGAAAGAGAGATAGAATTGAGAGATATATTCAAGCGTGACAATTCTTCAAAAGGCGTAGGTCGGGGTATAGGATTGGCCAATGTTCGGAGAATTTTAAAATCTTATCCAAATGTATGTTTGAAAACAACAAGTAAAAATTATGTCTTTACACAGATCTTGGAAATAGAACTTTAAAAGAGTCCCCCTTAAAATATTCTATAGAATATTTTAAGGGGGATTCTTTTGTTATGACTTTATATACATTATTTTTTAGCTAGTTCCTGTAAATGAGTTAGGAAATAGTCATAACAATAAAACTGAGCAAAAAAGCTAGAGTGACGACTTCACAATATCTAGCAGCGATTTGTGGAATAAATTTTAAAATGATTTATTTTTAATCTTGAAAGGTTACAAATCATGAAAAAATACGTTTCGTGATGAAAATCGTACATTTTAAGACTTAGCGGTAAAAATCTCTGTTGTTCTGCTATACTGAACTTGTCAAGGTTATAATCTGACAAAAATAATAAAAATTAATATGGAGGTATTCCCCATGGAAACAAAGACAACGATTCAATTTGATGTTTTGGATACCGAAATGTTGGCTAGTATTGAGGGAGGAACAGCTAGTGCAGGGGAAGTTTGCACATTAGCAGGAGCAATGATTGGTAGTTTGGTTGCACCAAGAGCTGGAACTTGGGCTGGAGGTGTTTTATGAGCACAATATTGCACAGCTATATGGGCTATCGCTAGATTTTTATAGAAAAGGGGTTAGTTGATGGAAAGTGGTGAATTTAGGCTAATTTTAGCTCTTTTTATATCTTTTTTTATAATAGGTGTGATTGGAATAGTTCTAAATGTTCCAATAAGCGAAGTTTTAGTTCTTTCTGTAGGTAGTGTGTTTTTTGAGTTGCTGATTCACTTATTAACGCATAATAAGAAGAGAGGAAACATTAGTTTTGAACTATGCTTTAATCGATACAAGCAATTTATTAAAAAGATTTTAGCACCTACATTTTTTCTGTTACTATTATCAATTATTTTTGTCGTTATAGATGGTTATAAGTCGTCATCTGTATTATTTTATACTCATATATTTGTAGTGTTATTTACAGTAGTATACATTATTTGCTCGAATAATATCGAATTACATATTTCAAAAAAAGAATGAGTTAGCGTTTTACTTATAGTATATAATAATAAATTATTTTGAGACATAGTAGTAAAGTGATTGAGCTATAGATATGATGAGGATGGAAATATGGAGATTGTTATAATGAACATAGTTAATTATCTCTTGCTAAAGATTGAATGGATAGTAAGTAATATCTTTATAAAAATGAGCATACTTTGGATGCTTATTTGGTTTCTATACTATTTAAAGAGTGATTTAGCAATGTATTTCTTGTTTTTTGGAAATGGCTTTTTATTATTGCTAATAATTTTTCGATTTGCACTGTATCAAATTAAACTAGTAATGCAGAATGATATTAACTAATTATGTCTAAATCATATTTTTGGTAATCAGATTATAATCATTCTGGACTTTTTCAAGACTTTTTGATAACTCCGATAATGTGTCTATTTAAATTTGAAGATAAGTGGAGTTAGCAACATGTAAATACTTTGTGATAAAAATCGATTTTGTTTTGCTATACTGAACTTGTCAAGGTTATAATCTGACAAAAGATTTCTATTATATACGAGATATTCATCATGGATACAAAAACAATAGAACAAGTTAATGTGTTCAAAGCTGATGCTCTTTCTATTATTGTGTTGAAGGAGGTAAAAATGATTTGGCATGTATTTCAGGTAGGGCAGGGATGACTGAGATAGGCTTTTTATACGCTGGACCTGCTGGTGCTGCGATTCTAGGTGGTGATACAGCTATGCGAGTTTGCTAAAAAGAGAGGATGTACAATGAATAGTTCAATGAGTCAGTTTTCAATTCTAAAAAACAGTGATTTACAAGAGTACTCTGGTGGATTAAATCCCACTTGTGGAGTATGAGTTGGTATGTCAATTTATATAGGTCTAACTGCATTTACTGGTCTTGTTGGTGTTACATTTGCGATTTCAACAGGCGGGCTAGCGGCAGGTAGTTTTTGTTTATAACGAGAAAAGTAATTAGTATATTTTACATTATTTCTCTAGGAGTCTTGTCTTTACTAAAGTCACAAGATATTGTTGATATCATAGCCACTCTACTATTAATTTGTATAGGTTTAAAAGGAATAAACCAAAAGGGAATTTTATAAGGTTGTGATGACGATACTTTTTCGCCTCATTACATGTTTGGACAATGTTTCATCTGTTAATTTCCAAATTGAGAATGGGGATATTGTAACTAAGTGTGATTTTGAGTTAACTAAAGATGTCATGGCTAATGGTTGGATATCATCATTGGGTAGGAGCTATTGTCTTTCAGGTTATAGAGGATAATTTATGGATAAGAGAACAGAAGAAATTCTCAATAAGGTTTACAATTTGATTTTAGATACAGAGATTCATAAAAATGAACGAGATATTTTATTACGTTATAAAACTCTATTAGAGAATACAAAAAATGAACAGAGAGTTGTCATGGAGTTGGCAGAAGCTCTTCGTCAGCAGGCTGTTAGTGGGATTCATAGTCAGAAATCATTGAGCCCAAAGGTTGCGACATTTTATAAAGAAATTGCCACATATGGAGAATTGAGTAAAAATCTAGCTCAAGGATTAATTTCTTTTGGTATAACGAGATAAGGAAAAATGAGCAGAAAAAACTTACCAAATTTGTAACAAGATAAAAAATTAATATAAATGTAAGGAAATATTCGTGATGAATACAAAGGTGAAACAATTTGAAGTAATGGATGAAGCAATGCTATCCAGCATTGAAGGTGAACTCTCATGTTTTGAGAAGGGATTGTTTCTTTAAGGGGATATGGTGGAGCTATTATAGGCTTTTGGATAGGAACTGAATTTTTTTCTACGAAATAGAAAGTTGAGGTACAAATGAAGCAGCGTTTGATAATTGCAATTAGTTTTATAATGACTGGGATAGTCATTAACATTTTATTCAAATCAAATACTATTATTCATAAATTTATTGCTATATTAGGTCTGAGTATGTATTATAGAGGTGTTTTTAGAGAGTATAAAAAATTTAAAAACAATTCAGATTTTGATTTAATTCTGTATATAACAGGATTAAATCCTTTTTGTTTTATGAGAACGAACTATCTATACAGAAACACTACATTATAGACTGCAAATTGAGTTTAAAAATGGTATAATGGTAAAGTTATATAGTCCCGATAAGATGGTAGAAATTTCTATTTTTTCTTTCGAGTCGCAACTCGCAAAGAATGACGGCTCAAAAGTCGTTCGTCATTCTACGGTTGCCGCTATAATGCGGTCACCCTATGCGCCTTACTAGCTTCAGAAATAAAAAAGTATCGTTTTTATTTCTTACGCGTTGTAACTCTTAGAAAATGAAAATACCTATCAGTACTTTGTAACTCTATAACACTATTTTTAAGGGGGGACATTTTTATGTCAGAACGTAAATTATTCACGTCTGAATCTGTATCTGAGGGGCATCCAGATAAGATTGCAGACCAAATTTCGGATGCGATTTTGGATGCTATTTTAGCTAAAGATCCAGAGGCGCACGTTGCTGCTGAGACAGCTGTATATACTGGTTCAGTCCATGTTTTTGGTGAAATATCTACAAATGCTTATGTGGATATTAACCGTGTGGTTCGTGATACCATTGCAGAGATTGGCTACACTAATACAGAATATGGTTTTTCTGCTGAGACTGTAGGAGTACATCCATCTTTGGTGGAACAATCTCCTGACATTGCCCAAGGTGTTAACGAAGCCTTGGAGGTTCGTGGAAATGCAGATCAAGATCCGCTGGACTTAATTGGTGCTGGAGACCAAGGTCTCATGTTTGGCTTTGCAGTGGATGAAACAGAAGAGCTCATGCCTTTGCCAATTTCACTCAGTCATAAATTGGTTCGTCGTCTGGCAGAACTTCGTAAGTCTGGGGAAATTAGCTATCTTCGCCCAGATGCTAAATCACAAGTTACGGTTGAGTATGATGAAAATGACCGTCCAGTACGTGTGGACACAGTTGTTATTTCAACTCAGCACGATCCAGAAGCCAGCAACGAACAAATTCACAATGATGTCATTAATAAGGTTATCAAAGAGGTTATTCCAGCCTCTTACTTGGATGAGCAAACAAAATTCTTCATCAATCCGACTGGTCGTTTTGTAATCGGTGGACCTCAAGGAGACTCAGGTTTGACTGGTCGTAAGATTATCGTAGATACTTATGGTGGCTACTCCCGTCACGGTGGTGGTGCTTTCTCTGGTAAAGATGCGACTAAGGTGGACCGTTCTGCGTCATATGCGGCTCGCTATATTGCCAAGAATATCGTTGCAGCAGGTCTTGCTAAGAAAGCAGAAGTGCAATTAGCTTACGCTATTGGTGTTGCGCAACCCGTCTCTGTTCGTATCGATACCTTTGGTACAGGAACAGTAGCTGAAAGCAAGCTTGAAAAAGCAGCCCGTCAAATATTTGACCTTCGCCCTGCAGGAATTATCCAAATGCTGGACCTCAAGCGCCCAATTTACCGTCAAACAGCGGCTTATGGACACATGGGACGTACAGATATTGATCTTCCATGGGAATGTTTGGATAAGGTAGATGCTTTGAAAGAAGTAGTCAAATAAAATCTTAAGAGGGGGACTTCCTCTCTTTTTTAATATACTATTTCCTCTAAAATAATTGAAATTATAGCCTGAATTTGATATGATATCTCTATGGATAAAAGTAGAGCAAAACGTGTTGAGCACGATAAAAAGAGAATCGGTTTAATAGCCCTAGTAGCTATCTTTTCGGTAAGTATTTGCGTCCTTGGTTCAATGATTGGATACAAAGTATATACAAAGCAAAGTTTTGAACAAAGGATTGAATCTCTCAAAAAAGAGAAAGATGATCAATTAAGTGAGGGAAATCAGAAAGATCATTTTCGTAAGGGACAAGCAGAAGTAATTGCATATTATCCTCTCCAAGGGGAGCAAGTGATTTCATCTGTAAAAGAAATCATGACACAGGATATTAAGGAAAATCTGGAAGACAAGGAAAATCTGGTTTTTTATTATACGGAGAAACAGGATTCGACTTTAAAAGGGATTGTCAACCGAAGTGTGATGAAACAAGTCTATGATTTAACTTCTTCAAAAGTTGAAGAGACTGAAAAAACTAGTCTAGCGAAAGTGCATTTGACAGAAGACGGTAAACCTTTTACCCTTGATCAACTATTTTCAGATGCTAGTAAGGCCAAAGAGAAACTGATAAAAGAACTGACTTCTTTTTTACAGGATAAGAAATTGGAGCAAGAAAAGATTGATCAAGTTGTTAAAGGTTTCTCTGACCAAGACTTGTCTGCATGGAATTTTGATTACAAGGATAGTCAGATTATCCTTTATCCAAGTCAGTCAGTTGAAAATCTAGACGAGATTGCCTTGCCAGTATCTAGTTTCTTTGAAGTTATTCAGTCCTCTTATTTATTAGATAAGGATGCAGAGCTATATAAGGCTTATTATGAAAAGAAAAATCGTAAAGTAGTGGCCCTGACTTTTGATGATGGACCAAATCCTGCAACGACAAATCAAGCATTAGATACTCTTTCCAAGTATGGTATCAAGGCAACTTTCTTTGTGCTAGGTAAGAATGTTTCTGGAAATGAAGAGATTTTGAAACGCATGAAATCGGATGGACATGTCATTGGAAACCATAGTTGGAGTCATCCAGTGCTTTCAAAACTTTCCCTTGATGAAGCTAAAAAACAAATTACTGATACTGAGGATGCGCTAACTAAAGTGTTGGGTTCTAGTTCCAAACTCATGCGTCCGCCTTATGGAGCCATTACAGACGACATTCGCAATAGCCTTGATTTGAGCTTTATTATGTGGGATGTGGATAGTCTGGACTGGAAGAACAAAAATGAAGCAGCGATTTTGACAGAAATTCAACGAGAAGTCAAGAATGGTTCTATTATTCTCATGCATGATATCCATGCTGAGACGGTCAATGCTCTACCGAAGGTTATTGACTATTTGAAAGGGCAAGGGTATGACTTTGTGACCATTCCAGATTTGTTAGATACTCGTCTTAAAGCTCACCAGCTCTACTACGACCGCAATCAATAATACACAAAATCTAAAGAGAAAAGTTTTCCTTGAAAATTTGGCTCTTTGGATTTTCTTCTCATAGAAAGGAAAAATAATGAAATCTTATACTTTAAACAATGGTGTTACAATTCCAGTACTGGGATTTGGAACCTGGAAAGCTGAAAATGGAGAGATTGCCTACAAAGCAGTTTTAGAGGCTTTAAAGACAGGCTATCGCCATATCGATACGGCAGCGATTTATAAAAATGAAGAAAGCGTTGGTCGTGCCATTCAAGATAGTGGAGTTCTGCGTGAGGAAATTTTTGTAACCAGCAAACTCTGGAATACAAATCACAACTATGAGCAAGCTCGTCAAGCTTTTGAAGAGTCTTTAGGGAAGCTGGGCTTGGATTATTTGGATCTGTATTTGATTCATTGGCCGAACCCAAAACCTTTAAGAGAAAATGAGGCATGGAAAACTCGCAATGCTGAGATTTGGAGAGCGATGGAGGATCTATACCTAGAAGGTAAAATCCGTGCTATCGGAGTTAGTAATTTCCTTCCCCATCATTTGGATGCCTTGCTTGAAACAGCAACTATCGTTCCAGCGGTCAATCAAGTTCGTTTGGCTCCAGGTGTGTATCAAGAGGAAGTGGTAGATTACTGTCGAGAAAAAGGAATTTTATTGGAAGCTTGGGGCCCTTTTGGTCAGGGAGAACTGTTTGATAGCAAGCAAGTGCAAGAAATCGCGTTAAATCACGGTAAATCGGTTGCTCAGATAGCCTTGGCCTGGAGCTTAGCAGAAGGATTTTTACCACTTCCAAAATCTGTCACAGCTTCTCGTATTCAGGCTAATCTTGATTGCTTTGGAATTGAACTGAGTCATAAGGAACGTGAAACCTTAAAAACAATTGTTGTTCAGTCTGGTGCTCCACGAGTTGATGATATGGATTTCTAGAAAATCATAAAAAGAATTGTACATTGTGCTAATTTTTGATATAATAGTCAGCAGGAAAGAAAGTCTTATGGCGTTCTTCAAGCGAACTTGGGATAGTGGGAGCCAAGTAGGGCAAAATAAAGAACTGGCGCTTTCTGTAATATTTTTAAAAACAATGAAGTAATAAATTAGGGTGGAACCGCGTTTCTGACGCCCCTAGTCGCAAGGCTTGGGTGTTGAAATTCGGTTCTTTTTTAATTCGTCTAATGCCTAAGTAGAAAGGAGCATAATGCTTAAAGGATCTTGTTTATGTAAAGCAGTGACCTACACTCTAGATGAGGAATTATCGGAATTAGTTTTTTGTCATTGCTCATTTTGTCGGAAAGCAACTGCGTCTGCCTATACAGTTAATGCTAAAGTTAGCAGTGAAAAGCTAGTATTGCATGGAAAAGAAAAGCTTGTTTCCTATAGTTCTTCTCCAGGAAAACAGCGTTATTACTGCCAGAACTGTCATAGTCAAATTTTCACTGTTCAAGAAAATATACCAGAAGTCTGTGCTTTGAAATTAGGTACAATAGATGAAAGCGATCAGAATTTACAAACTGTTCCTAAACGTCATATTTTTCAGGACCCAGCCTTTTCTTGGTTGCTTGAAAAATAAATCTAAGAAGATAATATAAATTAAAGGAGTAAACAATGTCTAAAAAATTGACTTTCCACTGCGTCAGTGGCAGAAACCTCCTTATAGTCGGACTGCCCCACGCTCGGCACTAGAGTGCCTGAGCTAGACGCAGTACTAACTCGTCTTGCCTCGTATGATCGACGAGGCAGACTCGTGTCGCAAGTAATTTATATAAAAAGGAGTAAACAATGTCTAAGAAATTAACATTTCAAGAAATTATTTTGACTTTGCAACAATTTTGGAATGACCAAGGTTGTATGCTTATGCAGGCTTATGATAATGAAAAAGGTGCGGGAACAATGAGTCCTTACACTTTCCTTCGCGCTATCGGACCTGAGCCATGGAATGCGGCTTATGTAGAGCCATCACGTCGTCCTGCTGACGGTCGTTACGGAGAAAATCCTAACCGTCTTTACCAACACCACCAATTCCAGGTGGTCATGAAGCCATCTCCATCAAACATCCAAGAACTTTACCTTGAGTCTTTGGAAAAATTGGGAATCAATCCTTTGGAGCACGACATCCGTTTTGTTGAGGATAACTGGGAAAACCCATCAACTGGTTCAGCTGGTCTTGGTTGGGAAGTTTGGCTTGACGGTATGGAAATCACTCAGTTCACTTATTTCCAACAAGTCGGTGGATTGGCAACTGGCCCTGTGACTGCGGAAGTTACCTATGGTTTAGAGCGTTTGGCTTCTTACATTCAAGAAGTAGACTCTGTCTATGATATCGAATGGGCTGATGGTGTAAAATACGGAGAAATCTTCATCCAGCCTGAGTACGAACACTCAAAATATTCATTTGAAATTTCGGATCAAGAAATGTTGCTTGAAAACTTTGATAAGTTTGAAAAAGAAGCTGGTCGTGCTTTGGAAGAAGGTTTGGTTCACCCCGCCTATGACTATGTTCTCAAATGTTCACATACCTTTAACCTGCTTGATGCGCGTGGTGCCGTATCTGTAACCGAACGCGCAGGCTATATCGCCCGTATCCGTAACTTGGCCCGTGTCGTAGCTAAAACCTTTGTCGCAGAACGAAAACGCCTAGGCTACCCACTTTTGGATGAAGCAACACGAGCTAAACTCTTAGCAGAAGACGCAGAATAGTGAGTAATATTGTGCTCTAAAATCGTTAGAGGCAAGTCGAAGACTTGCTAGAGGGATATGCACCGCCGTACTGTTATGTGGGGATTTTTGAAACCTTAGGTTCAAAAATTAGTCAGCTAAATCCACTTTGATGAGACTGTTGGAAATCTTGATCAATTTAGTATTAGATTTCCATACAGACTCACAAAGTTAGTTAGCGACGTCCCCAGTACCTAAGGTGCATATCAAAAAAGATTGAAGAAAATGTAAAGGAAAAAACATGACAAAAAACTTATTAGTAGAACTCGGTCTTGAAGAATTACCAGCCTATGTTGTCACACCAAGTGAAAAACAACTAGGCGAAAAAATGGTAGCCTTCCTCAAGGAAAACCGCCTGTCTTTTGAAGCTATTCAAACCTTCTCAACACCCCGTCGTTTGGCTGTTCGTGTGACTGGTCTTGCAGACAAACAGTCTGATTTGACAGAAGATTTTAAGGGGCCAGCAAAGAAAATTGCCTTGGATAGTGATGGAAATTTCACCAAAGCAGCTCAAGGATTTGTCCGAGGAAAAGGCTTGACTGTTGAAGATATCGAATTTCGTGAAATTAAGGGTGAAGAATATGTCTATGTCACTAAGGAAGAAATTGGTCAAGCAGTTGAAGCCATTGTTCCTGGTGTTGTAGATGTCTTGAAGTCCTTGACTTTCCCTGTCAGCATGCACTGGGCTAACAACACCTTTGAATATATCCGCCCTGTTCACACTTTAACTGTTCTTTTAGATGAAGAAGAGTTTGATTTGGATTTCCTTGATATCAAGGGAGATCGTGTCAGCCGTGGTCATCGTTTCTTGGGACAAGAAACTAAGATTCAGTCAGCATTGAGCTACGAAGAAGACCTTCGTAAGCAGTTTGTAATCGCGGATCCTCGTGAACGTGAGCAAATGATTGTTGACCAAATCAAAGCAATCGAAACTGAGCATGGTGTACGTATCGAAATTGATGCTGATTTGCTTAATGAAGTCTTGAACTTGGTTGAATACCCAACTGCCTTTATGGGAAGTTTTGATGCCAAATACCTTGAAGTTCCAGAAGAAGTTTTGGTGACTTCAATGAAAGAACACCAACGTTACTTTGTTGTTCGTGATCAAGACGGTAAACTATTGCCAAACTTCATTTCTGTTCGTAACGGAAACGCAGAGTATTTGGAAAATGTCATTAAAGGAAATGAAAAAGTCTTAGTAGCTCGCTTAGAAGACGGTGAATTCTTCTGGCGTGAAGACCAAAAATTGGTGATTTCAGATCTTGTTGAAAAATTAAACAATGTCACCTTCCATGAGAAGATTGGTTCCCTTCGTGAACACATGATTCGTACGGGGCAGATTGCTATTCTCTTGGCAGAAAAAGCTGGTTTGTCAGCGGATGAAACGATTGACTTAGCTCGTGCAGCAGCCATTTACAAGTTTGACTTGTTGACAGGTATGGTTGGCGAATTTGACGAGCTCCAAGGAATTATGGGTGAGAAATATGCCCTTCTTGCTGGTGAAACTCCAGCGGTGGCAGCTGCTATTCGTGAACACTACATGCCTACTTCAGCTGAAGGAGAACTTCCAGAGAGCAAGGTCGGCGCAGTGCTTGCCATTGCAGACAAATTGGATACGATTTTGAGCTTCTTCTCAGTAGGTTTGATTCCATCAGGGTCTAATGACCCTTATGCTCTTCGTCGTGCAACTCAAGGTGTAGTTCGTATCTTGGATGCTTTTGGTTGGCACATTGCTATGGATGAGCTGATCGATAGCTTTTATGCTTTAACATTTGACAGCTTGACTTATGAAAATAAAGCAGAGGTTATGGACTTTATCAAGGCTCGTGTTGATAAGATGATGGGCTCTACTCCAAAAGATATTAAGGAAGCTGTACTTGCAAGTTCGAACTTTGTTGTGGCAGATATGTTGGAAGCAGCAAGTGCTCTCGTAGAAGCAAGCAAGGAAGAAGACTTCAAACCATCTGTGGAATCACTTTCTCGTGCTTTTAACTTGGCTGAAAAGGTAGAAGGAGTTGCAACAGTTGATTCAGCACTTTTTGAAAATGACCAAGAAAAAGCTTTGGCGGAAGCAGTAGAATCACTTATTTTATCAGGATCTGCCAGTCAGCAATTGAAACAACTCTTTGCTCTTAGCCCAGTCATTGATGCATTCTTTGAGAATACCATGGTTATGGCTGAAAATGAAGCAGTCCGTCAAAATCGTTTGGCAATCTTGTCGCAATTAACCAAGAAAGCAGCTAAACTTGCACGTTTTAACCAAATCAATACCAAATAAAATCTGTTGAACGGATTAAATCTTATCTTAAAGGAGAGAAACATGGATCCTAAAAAAATTGATCGTATCAACGAGCTTGCCAAAAAGAAAAAAACAGAAGGCTTGACCCCAGAAGAAAAAGTAGAACAAGCCAAACTACGTGAGGAGTACATCGAAGGGTATCGTCGCACTGTTCGTCACCACATCGAAGGAATCAAAATTGTGGACGAAGAAGGAAACGATGTTACACCAGAAAAACTACGTCAGGTACAACGTGAAAAAGGTTTACATGGCAGAAGTCTCGATGACCCAAATTCATAATAAATATTCTTTCTTTTAATAAGGATAGATAAAATAATAACCAAAAGACTAGCAGACACAAACTGCTGGTCTTTTGTCACTTAAAAAGGAACCAAAATGGTTCCTAAAACTATTATTAGTTACTTGCTCCAGATGTAGCGTCTGCGCCACCACCGTGACCACCGGCATCACCTGAATCAGAAGCTCCAGATGTAGCATCTGCATCGCCGTGACCATGTCCGCCAGCAGGAGCTGCAGCATTTCCACCGACTAAACGTTGACCAGTTGTATTGAGGTACCAGTCAAGCCATGGTTGGAAATTAAAGATAATTTCATTAATTCCAGCATATGAACCATCTGGGTAGTACATTGCTTGGTAATTATGGGTATTAATAACACCTTCAGGTGTTCCTGGCACAATTGTACGGACATATTCTTGATCCCCGTTACGCAATACGCCGACAACCCATTCAACGTTTTTCATTCTAGAATCAGGCAATGTACCGTGTACTGTTCCTAATCTATTTCCTGATTGAGCACGTACACGTTTACCAAACATTGTATCAGGGTCTTGGTGTGCGTTATTAAAGTACAAGAATTGATTGTTATCATCTGCAAATGTCAATTCAAATGGCATTGCTTTTAAGAACATATCAATTTGGTTAACTGTCAAGATACCGTGGTCTAATTTAACGTAAGTATCTCCAGAAACAGCTCCAACAAGTTCAGCAGCTTTTTCTACCCATTCTGGATCATCTGGATCAACACCTTGGATGGTAGTTGCAATTGAATTTGTACAATATAAATCTTCTGGCTCAATTGGTTTTGGTTTTTTCAATTTTGAAACGACTCCCACGTATTTTACAAAGTTGTCTAAACATGTTTCAAGGAAATTAACAGTTCCTTCATTTGTGATATTTCCATTAACATCAAAAGCTTCTTTAGCTTTACCAAGAAGGAATTCATTTCCTGGAAGTGTGTAGGCATTGACACCTGGAGCGTCAAGAATCTTACGGAGGTGAACTTGGGCACGAGAAGTACCTTGGTCATAGTAAGATGCTCCCACAATCATGACTGGTTTATTTTCAAATGGATGTACTTCGTATGAAAGCCATTCAAGAACAGATTTTAGGGAAGCTGAGATTGTGTGGTTGTGCTCAGGAGTAGCGATGATAACACCATCAGCACGAGTAATTTTGTTATATAAATAACGTAATTGGAAACTTTCGTCCCATTTTTCGTCTTGGTTAAACATTGGAACTTCATCAATTTCGAGGACTTCTAATTCAAATTTGAGTTTGAAGTGACGACGGATGAATTCCAAGAGCTTACGGTTATATGATTGATCGTAGTTTGATCCTACAAGTCCAACAAATTTCATTCTTTTTGGTCTCCTATCTTACAAATTTTCCCAGTCAAAGTCTTCTGCATCTTTGCGAAGTAGTGCTTGTGCATTGCGCAATTTTTCTGTGATTTTTACAAAGATACGGTAGTCGTCAAAAGTAGCATCCAGTTTTTTGATAACATCAAGATCTACTAGGTCTCCACTTGGGTTGAAGGCTTGAAGAGAATGTGAAAGCAAGAATTCATCTGGAAGGACACTCGCTTTAATTTCTGGAGCATTCAAGATTTGGCGAAGTTGTAATTGGGCACGTGATGAACCAAGTGTACCGTAAGAAGCACCCGTAATCATGATTGGTTTGTTCAACAGTGGGTAAATACCGTATGACAACCAAGCAAGAGCGCTCATTAAAACAGCTGGGATAGAGTGGTCATACTCAGGAGTACCGATAATAACGCCATCTGCCTCTTCAATTTTAGTAGCAATTTCTAAAATTTCAACAGGTACTTGCTTGTCAGCTGGTTTGTTGAAGACAGGGATATCCTTGATTTCAACAAGTTCAATTTCAGCTTTTTCAGCAAAGTGTTTTTGCATGTATTGAAGCAATTGGCGGTTTGTAGAACGTTTTGAATTTGTTCCAACAATAGCAATAAGTTTTAACATGAGATTTCCTTTCTCTTTTTACATAATACGATTTTAGAACTCTATTGAAATATCTATTTCTATAGAGTAGGAATTCCTGAAGAACAGCTTAGATGACCTTCTTTATCGATAAGGATGGCTTCTATGCCCTCCAAACTTTCGACTTGCCAGAGGATAGAAGCAGGTCTTTCTCCAAAGAGTCGAGTTGTCCAGATTTCGCCATCGACTGATTTATCAGAGATGATTGTCAGACTAGCTAGTTCCGTTTCAACAGGATATCCTGTTTGACTGTCAAAAATATGATGGTAGTCTTTTCCATCGACTGTCAGATGACGTTCATAAATGCCTGAAGTCACGACAGATTTATTGACAACAGGGATGGTCATTAAGTGATTTCCCCTAGGATTGGCTGGGTCTTGAATCCCGATTTGCCAAGGCTGATTGCCTCTTTCCTGATTTTTACCAATGGTTAGGATATTTCCTCCCAAATTAATCAAGGCTGATGTCACTCCCTCTTCTCTCAGAAATTGGGCAACCTTATCCGCACTATACCCCTTGGCTAAACAACCAAGATCGATCTTCATTCCTTTCTGTTTTAAAAACACAGTGGAAGTGGAAGAATCTAACTCGATAGAATGAGGATTGATTAAAGGGAGCACCGATTCAATTTCTTGAGGTTGGGCCACTTTGGCATCTGAAAAACCGATGCGCCAGGTTTGAATCAAGGGACCAATGCTGATGTTGAGATGACTAGAGGGCGCTAGGCTATGTTCTAATCCAAGTGAAATCAATTCAAACAAATCAGGATGAACCTTGACTGGGGCTATTCCAGCTTGATGATTGATTTCCATCAACTCAGATTCTTGGCTATTGGCATTGAAGCGGTATTCGAGCTCTCTGAGTAAATCAAAGGATTTCTGGATCAAGCTATCGGCTCGTTCATCTACTAATGCAATAGTGATAGTAGTCCCCATTAGCCGTTCGGAATGTGAACTAAGAGGCAAGCTACCAACTCCTTTCTTTTATGAAAAGAAGGCTGAAATATAGTAAATTTATATTAAATTTAACCCCTTACATTTTCTTTTCATGATACTAGCATACCATAAAGTCAGCGTTTTCACAAATAAAATTTGTAAACTTGTCAAGAAATATGCTCAGAAAATAAAGAGTAATTGTAAGAAAGACTGATAAAATACAGATTATTTACATTTTTTTACAAAAAAAACGGGAAAATTAGCAAAACTCTTGTAAACGCTAACAGTAAATGTTATACTAGAGAGGTAAATTTAAAATTGAAGGTAGGAATTTTTCTATGAGTAAAATCGTTGTAGTTGGTGCTAACCACGCTGGTACAGCATGTATTAATACTATGTTGGATAATTTTGGAAATGAGAACGAAATTGTTGTATTCGACCAAAATTCTAACATCTCTTTCCTAGGATGTGGAATGGCCCTTTGGATCGGTGAACAAATTGACGGTGCTGAAGGCTTGTTCTATTCTGATAAAGAAAAATTGGAAGCTAAAGGTGCTAAGGTATACATGAATTCACCAGTTCTTTCAATCGACTATGATAACAAAGTAGTTACAGCAGAAGTTGAAGGAAAAGAGCACAAAGAATCATACGATAAATTGATTTTCGCTACAGGTTCTACACCAATCTTGCCACCAATCGAAGGTGTTGAAATTGTTAAAGGAAACCGCGAATTTAAAGCAACTCTTGAAAATGTACAATTCGTTAAATTGTACCAAAACGCTGAAGAAGTGATTCACAAATTGTCTGATAAGAGTCAACACCTTGACCGAATCGCCGTTGTTGGTGGTGGTTATATCGGTGTTGAACTTGCTGAAGCCTTTGAACGTCTTGGAAAAGAAGTTGTCCTTGTTGATATCGTTGATACTGTTTTGAACGGTTACTATGACAAAGACTTCACACAAATGATGGCGAAGAACTTGGAAGACCACAACATCCGCTTGGCGCTTGGTCAAACTGTTAAAGCAATCGAGGGTGACGGTAAAGTTGAACGCTTGATTACTGATAAAGAAACTTTTGATGTGGATATGGTTATCCTTGCAGTTGGTTTCCGTCCAAACACAGCCCTTGCTGATGGAAAAATTGAACTATTCCGTAACGGTGCCTTCCTTGTAGACAAAAAACAAGAAACATCTATCCCAGGCGTTTACGCAGTAGGTGACTGTGCGACTGTTTATGACAACGCTCGTAAAGACACTAGCTACATCGCGCTTGCTTCAAACGCTGTTCGTACTGGTATCGTTGGTGCATATAACGCATGTGGACATGAATTGGAAGGAATCGGTGTTCAAGGATCAAACGGTATCTCAATCTACGGTCTTCACATGGTTTCAACTGGTTTGACTCTTGAAAAAGCGAAAGCTGCTGGTTACAATGCAACTGAAACAGGCTTTAACGATCTTCAAAAACCAGAATTTATGAAGCATGACAACCATGAAGTTGCCATCAAGATTGTCTTTGACAAAGATAGCCGTGAAATTCTTGGTGCACAAATGGTTTCACACGATTCTGCAATCAGCATGGGAATCCACATGTTCTCACTTGCTATCCAAGAGCATGTGACAATTGATAAATTGGCATTGACAGACCTATTCTTCTTGCCACACTTCAACAAACCATATAACTACATCACAATGGCTGCCCTTACAGCTGAAAAATAAAATTTGATGAACTATCTGGCCTTAAGCTAAGGTCAGATAGTTTTTTTAGCCAATCTGTACCCACACAATTACGTTTTTTTTATCTTGTACTTCATTTTAATCTAACTTAAAATGAAATGGTAGCTACCAATACAAATGATGAGGATAAAGAAATGACTGAAAATCGTTATGAACTAAATAAAAACTTGGCACAGATGCTTAAAGGTGGGGTTATCATGGACGTTCAGAACCCTGAACAGGCCCGTATTGCAGAAGCTGCTGGTGCGGCAGCTGTGATGGCCTTGGAGCGGATTCCAGCTGATATTCGTGCAGCTGGTGGGGTTTCACGTATGAGTGATCCAAAGATGATTAAGGAAATCCAAGAAGCGGTTAGCATTCCAGTAATGGCCAAGGTCAGAATTGGGCATTTTGTTGAAGCTCAGATTTTAGAGGCTATCGAAATTGACTATATCGATGAGAGTGAAGTTCTATCTCCAGCTGACGACCGTTTCCACGTGGATAAGAAAGAATTCCAAGTTCCTTTTGTATGTGGGGCTAAGGACTTGGGTGAAGCCTTGCGTCGTATCGCTGAAGGTGCTTCTATGATTCGTACAAAAGGAGAACCAGGTACGGGGGATATCGTCCAAGCTGTTCGTCATATGCGTATGATGAATCAGGAAATTCGCCGCATTCAAAATCTACGTGTGGACGAACTTTATGTTGCTGCTAAGGACTTACAAGTCCCTGTAGAATTGGTTCAATACGTCCATGAGCATGGAAAATTGCCAGTTGTAAACTTTGCTGCTGGAGGTGTTGCAACACCAGCAGATGCTGCGCTGATGATGCAATTAGGGGCAGAGGGCGTCTTTGTCGGTTCAGGTATTTTCAAGTCAGGAGATCCTGTTAAACGAGCGAGTGCTATTGTTAAGGCTGTGACTAACTTCCGAAATCCTCAAATCCTGGCTCAAATTTCTGAAGATTTAGGAGAAGCCATGGTGGGTATTAATGAAAATGAAATCCAAATCCTCATGGCTGAGCGAGGAAAATAGATGAAAATTGGAATATTGGCCTTGCAAGGTGCCTTTGCAGAACATGCAAAAGTGCTAGATCAATTAGGTGTCGAGAGTGTTGAAATCAGAAATCTAGATGATTTTCAGAAACATCAGAGTGATTTGTCGGGATTGATATTACCTGGTGGAGAATCTACAACCATGGGCAAGCTCTTACGTGAGCAGGACATGCTGATTCCCATTCGAGAAGCCATTCTATCTGGCTTACCAGCCTTTGGGACCTGTGCAGGTTTAATTTTGCTGGCTAAGGAAATTACTTCTCAGGAAGAGAGTCATCTAGGAACTATGGATATGGTAGTCGAGCGCAATGCCTATGGGCGCCAACTAGGAAGTTTCTATACGGAAGCAGAATGTAAGGGAGTTGGCAAGATTCCGATGACCTTTATTCGCGGGCCGATTATCAGTAGTGTTGGAGAAGATGTAGAAATTCTAGCAACAGTTGACAATCAAATCGTTGCAGCCCAAGAAAAAAATATGCTGGTAACTTCCTTTCATCCAGAATTGACTGATGATGTAAGCTTGCACCAGTACTTTATCAATATGTGTAAAGAAAAAAGTTGAGAAAAAATTCTCAACTTTTTTACATATAATAAACAATGGCAATGTATTGGAGGGCAGATGCTGCTAGGATAAAGAGATGCCAAATCATGTGGAAATAAGGTTTTTTCTTGGCGTAAAATCCAGCTCCAACTGTATAACAGAGTCCGCCAGTTACCATGAGACTCCAGAAAATTGGCGTTGTTTGACTGATAATGGCAGGAATGATAGCCAGAACCAACCAGCCCATAATCAGGTAAAGAGCAAGGCTAAATTTCTCATTGACTTTTTTAGCAAAGATTTTATAGAGAATACCAAAGATGGTCGTTCCCCACTGGATAGCAATAATCAGATAGCCAAACCAGTTATTCATCAAAGTCAGTACGACAGGTGTATAAGAGCCAGCAATAGCAACATAAATCATAGAATGGTCAATGATTCGCAAGACATATTTGTGGGTCGAACCATAGGCCATAGAGTGATAAATGGTGGATGATAGGAACATGAGAAAGAGACTAATAACGAAAATGGAAACGCCGATAGAGGATAAAAATCCGTGTGTCTCATAACTATAGGTTGATGAAATAGGCAGTAAGATGAGCATGATGACTGCACCTACGGCATGGGTCACACTATTAGCAATCTCTTCTCCGAAACTGAGTTGTTTGCTGAGTTTAAGACTAGTGTTCATTGGATTACCTCCTCTTGAGTATGATCGATTAAGGCTAGGGTTTGATGATAGAGTTTAACGGTTTGGCAGCTGGTTTGGATAATGGGGTTAGCTGGGTCAATTCCTTGGTTCATGTAGTCCACAAAAGCATCGTAGAGTTGGTCTGAACTTGCTTGAGTTTGGAGAGTATTAAGTGTCTGAGCTATTTCTTGAATAGAGAATACCGACTTGAGGGTTGTGATAGCAATCAGACGGGCAATCTGTTGGCGTTGGTATTTTTTCTTGTCAGGCTTTGTTAGGTAACCATGTTTCACATAATTGTTGACCATGGATGCTGTCAGGCCCTTGTCTTTATCAGGAGAGATAGGGGAGCAGACCTGATTGACATAGAGCAAAACCTGGTCCAGATAGAGGTCAATATTTGGGATTTCTGCCCATTTTGGGTAGGAAAAGGTAGTTTTCATTTTCAACTCCTTTTTATCTAGTTTTAATAACTAGATTATAAAATAATAGAAATAGAAAGTCAAGTTTTAACTGCTTGTGAAAAGGCTTAAATTATGCTATGATGGGAGAAACTAGTCAGAAATGAGGAGAAAAGATGGAAATTCGTTTAGCTTTTCCAAATGAAGTAGATACCATCATGCAGGTGATGGAGGATGCTAAAAAATGTTTAGCAGATGCTGGTAGTGACCAGTGGCAAAATGGTTATCCAAATGCTGATATTATTATTGAGGATATTATCTCAGGTCAAGCCTACGTAGCCTTGGAAGAGGGAGAACTACTAGCATATGCAGCTGTGACCAAAAGTCCAGAGGCAGCCTATGAAGCCATTTATGAAGGGAAATGGCAAGCTGGAGAGTCAGAGTACCTAGTCTTTCACCGTATTGCTGTGGCAGCAGATGTCCAGGGACAGGGAGTTGCTCAAACCTTCTTAGAGGGCTTGATTGAAGGTTTTGATTATCTAGATTTTCGCTCAGATACGCATGTTGCAAACAAGGCCATGCAGCATATCTTTGAAAAACTAGGTTTTAAACAGGTTGGTAAGGTTCCAGTTGATGGCGAACGCTTGGCCTATCAAAAATTGAAGAAATAATGCAAAAGAAGTACGCAAAAATGCTTTACTCTTCGCCAATTGGCTCCTTTTCTCTCGTAGCTGATGACCATTATTTGTATGGCATTTGGGTGCAGGAGCAGAAGCATTTTGAGAGGGGACTAGGAGATGAGACGATAGAAGCAGTTGTTAGTCATCCCATTTTAACCCCAGTTATTGCTTGCTTAGATGATTACTTTAAAGGCAAGTCTCAGGATTTATCCGACTTGCCCTTGGCTCCAATCGGAACGGATTTTGAAAAGCGAGTTTGGTCCTATCTACAGGGAATTCCTTATGGTCAGACAGTGACCTATGGACAAATAGCCCAAGAGCTACAAGTGGATTCTGCTCAAGCAATTGGTGGGGCAGTGGGACGCAATCCGTGGTCTATCCTAGTACCTTGTCATCGGGTGCTGGGAGCTGGCAAGCGTCTGACAGGTTATGCTGCAGGAGTGGAAAAGAAAGCTTGGCTCTTGGAGCATGAAGGCGCAGATTTTAAAGATATAAAATAGAAAGTGAAAGACATGTTAGAATTTATCGAATACCCAAAATGTTCAACTTGTAAAAAAGCAAAACAAGAATTAAACCAACTCGGTGTAGACTATAAAGCTGTTCACATCGTGGAAGAAACACCTGGTCAAGAAGTCATTTTAAACTGGCTAGAGACCTCAGGTTTCGAGTTGAAGCAATTTTTCAACACCAGTGGAATCAAATACCGTGAATTGGGGCTGAAAGATAAGGTAGGAAGTCTGTCAAACCAAGAAGCGGCCGAGTTGCTAGCAAGCGACGGAATGTTGTTAAAACGACCGATTTTAGTGGAGGATGGAACTGTTAAGCAAATCGGTTATCGAAAACCTTATGAAGAATTGGGATTGAAATAGTTTTTACTTATCTCTTTGATAGATAAAATATATAACCTCCCTGTTTCAAAGTATGATAAACTAGTAGGTAGACAAAGTCTGTATCTGACCGTAGCAAATAATTTCATTGACGGCAGAAGTATGGTAGAATGAATCATTAGCAGGAGAGGATGTTTTTATGAATGTTACAACGATTTTAGCATCAGATTGGTACCAAAATTTGATGCAATTGATTCCGGATGGCAAGCTGTTTAGCTTGCGTTCGGTCTTTGATGGGATCCCAAGAATTGTTCAACAACTTCCAATAACGATTATGTTGACAATTGGTGGTGCTCTTTTTGGCTTGG
The DNA here is from genome assembly GCF_946188615.1 of Streptococcus mitis. Lineage (GTDB taxonomy): Bacteria > Bacillota > Bacilli > Lactobacillales > Streptococcaceae > Streptococcus > Streptococcus mitis_BZ. The sequence continues at coordinate 9,552 of NZ_CAMHVK010000008.1, read as the reverse complement.
TTTTGGCACTTCTTTTTGCCATTGTGAAAATCAATCGTGTCAAAATTTTATATCCCTTGCAGGCCTTCTTTGTTAGTTTCTTAAAAGGGACACCGATTTTGGTTCAACTCATGTTGACCTACTACGGAATCCCTTTGGCTTTGAAAGCTCTCAATCAGCAATGGGGAACTGGTTTCAATATCAATGCGATTCCAGCCGCTGCTTTTGCAATTGTCGCCTTTGCCTTTAATGAGGCAGCTTATGCTAGTGAAACTATTCGTGCAGCCATTCTCTCAGTCAATCCTGGTGAGATTGAAGCAGCACGCAGTCTGGGGATGACCCGAGCACAAGTTTATCGTCGCGTGATTATTCCAAATGCAGCCGTTGTGGCAACTCCAACCTTAATCAATTCCCTAATCGGCTTGACCAAAGGGACTTCTCTAGCCTTCAGTGCGGGTGTTGTGGAAGTCTTTGCCCAAGCTCAGATTCTGGGTGGAGCTGATTATCGTTACTTTGAGCGCTTCATCTCTGTTGCCCTTGTTTATTGGGTAGTCAATATCGGAATTGAAAGCCTCGGTCGTTTCATCGAGAGAAAAATGGCTATTTCTGCACCCGATACAGTCCAAACAGATGTGAAAGGAGACCTTCGTTAATGATTAAGATTTCGAATTTAAGCAAATCCTTTTCAGGACAGACTGTCTTGGATCATCTGAACTTGGATATTCAAAAAGGGGAAGTAGTAGCCTTGATTGGTTCTTCAGGAGCTGGAAAATCAACTTTTCTTCGTAGTCTCAATTATCTTGAAACACCTGACAGTGGCTCTATTCAGATTGATGATTTCTCAGTTGATTTTTCTAAAATCACTCAAGAAGAAATCCTTGCCCTTCGTCGTAAGCTGTCTATGGTTTTTCAGCAGTTTAATTTGTTTGAGCGCCGTACAGCACTTGATAATGTGAAAGAAGGCTTGGTTGTTGTCAAGAAATTATCTGACCAAGAAGCAACCAAGATTGCCAAGGAAGAGTTGGCTAAGGTTGGGCTTTCTGACCGTGAAAACCATTACCCTCGCCATTTATCAGGTGGACAGAAGCAACGGGTTGCCTTGGCGCGTGCTCTTGCTATGAAACCAGATGTCTTGCTCTTAGACGAACCAACTTCAGCTCTTGACCCAGAATTGGTCGGTGAAGTAGAGAAGTCGATTGCAGATGCTGCTAAGTCAGGTCAAACCATGATTTTGGTCAGTCATGACATGTCCTTTGTAGCCCAAGTGGCGGATAAGATTCTCTTCTTAGATAAGGGGAAGATTATTGAGTCTGGAACACCAGATGAGATTATCCACCATCCAAAAGAAGAGCGGACAAAAGAATTCTTCGCTAGTTACAAACGGACTTATATTTGATATAATAGATAAAGGAAAACTCAGTTAGCTGGACTAGCTGAGTTTACTCTTTAAAAAAGATAGAAGTGAGAGAAATCATGCTACTGCAACTATTTTCTTTATATTTCGAGAGTTTGATCTTGACCACCATCCTCGTCCTGATTTTTTTAGGGATTTGGATTGGACTGAGAGCCATGTCGGGAGTTGATAAGACAGCCAAGGCTCGCCAAGCCCATCTCTATGATATGATTATGATTGGTGTCTTGGTTGTTCCAGTATTATCCTTTGCGGTTATGAGTTTAATTCTTGTTTTCAAGGCATAATCCTTGCTTGATTGACAAGAAAGAGTTAGAATAAAGATAGTTACAACAAGAAAGAAGGAAACTATATGTACGATACTATTATTATCGGTGCTGGACCTGCAGGTATGACTGCAGCCTTGTATGCTGCTCGAAGCAATCTGAAAGTAGCCTTGATTGAAGGTGGTCTGCCAGGTGGTCAGATGAATAATACATCTGATATTGAAAATTACCCTGGATACGCTAATATTAGTGGGCCAGAATTGGCAGAAAAGATGTTTGAACCGCTTGAAAATCTTGGTGTTGAGCACATTTATGGTTATGTTGAAAATGTCGAAGACCATGGTGATTTTAAGAAAGTGATGACTGATGACCAAACATATGAAACTCGTACCGTTATCGTAGCGACTGGCTCTAAACACCGTCCTTTGGGAGTACCTGGAGAAGAAGAACTGAACAGTCGTGGTGTTTCTTACTGTGCCGTGTGTGATGGTGCTTTCTTCCGTGACCAAGATTTGTTGGTAGTTGGTGGCGGAGATTCAGCTGTCGAAGAAGCCCTCTTCTTGACTCGTTTTGCTAAGACTGTTACCATTGTTCACCGTCGTGACCAACTTCGTGCCCAAAAGGTTTTACAAGACCGCGCCTTTGCGAATGAGAAAATCAGCTTTATCTGGGATTCTGTAGTGAAGGAAATCAAGGGTGAAAACAGAGTAGAATCTGTCGTTTTTGAAAATGTGAAAACAGGTCAAGTGACAGAACAAGCCTTCGGTGGTGTCTTTATCTATGTTGGATTGGATCCTCTTAGCGATTTTGTTAAAGAATTGAATATCCAAGATCAGGCAGGTTGGATTGTGACAGATAACCACATGAAAACTGCAGTTGACGGTATCTTTGCAGTTGGAGATGTTCGCCAGAAAGACCTTCGTCAAGTGACAACAGCAGTTGGAGATGGAGCTATCGCTGGTCAAGAAGCTTATAAATTTATCACAGAACATAGTTAATACACTTCTAAAATCTCTTCAAACCACGTTAGCTTCGCTTTACCGTAGGTATGGGTACTGACTTCGTCAGTTCTATCCACAACTTCAAAACAGTGTTTTGAGCTGACTTCGTCAGTCTTATCTACAACCTCAAAGCAGTGCTTTGAGCTGTCTACAGCTAGCTTCCTAGTTTGCTCTTTGATTTTCATTGAGTATAATCATAAAAAGTTTCCAATCAGATGACTGGAAACTTTTTTATAGTCTATTTCGAAAAACTTCGTACATGAGGATGGCTGCAGCAACACTGGCATTGAGACTTTGAACATGTCCATTCATAGGAATGGTAATCATCTCATCAACTTGTTTTTTGATGTTGCTAGAGATGCCTTTTCCTTCATTTCCGATGATGAGGGCGATTTTCCCTTTTGTATTCCACTTGTGGCAAGGAGTACCATTCATATCCGTTCCAAAGGTCCAGAACCCTTCATCCTTGAGTTTGTCTAAGGTTTGACTGAGGTTGGTCACTCGGGCAATTGGAACGTGTTCAATAGCACCTGTGGCCGTTTTGGCAACGACAGGAGTAACTCCGACAGCACGGTGCTTGGGAATGATGACACCTGAAACGTTGGTCGCATCGGCTGTTCGCAAGATAGAACCTAGATTATGGGGATCAGTTAGACCATCCAGAATCAATAGCAGTGGATTTTCTTCTTGGCGTGTTTTGGCAAGGATGTGATCCAGCTCGCTATAGGCAAATTCAGACACTCGTAGAACAAAACCTTGATGAACAGCACCTTCAGTCATCTCAGTGAGGGATTTTTTTGAGGTCCAAGAAATGGATACCTTCTTTTCTGTAGCCAGTTCCTTGACTTTCTCAACATTCTTACCTCGGAGATCTTCTTGGAGGTAAAGTTTGTTCCCTGTGTTTGCAAGGAGGGCTTCGGTAACGGCGTGGACGCCATAGACAATATCATTTGTTTTCATGCCTCTATTATAACACAAAACCCCGTCTTGCAACGGGATTTTATTTATTCAAGAATCAGTAGACCATCTTTAACTTCAAATGGGTCTTTTTCATTGATACGATCGTAAAACATGATTCCGTTGATGTGGTCAATTTCATGCTGAACAACGATGGAGTTGTAGCCTTTGAGCTTGATACGGTGTTTTTCGCCGTCCTTGTCAAAGTAGTCAACAGTAACGCGAGCATGGCGAACAACATAGCCAGGCACATTGCGGTCAACAGAGAGGCAACCTTCTCCTTCGCCAAGAGCAGCGTCTTGAACAGAGTGAGAGACGATTTTTGGATTGTACATAATGGCTTGTAAGTCGTAGGCTTCCTGCGGAGTTTCACCTTCTTCAACAATGTTTGGTACCAAAACAGCGATAATACGTTTTGAGATATCTAATTGAGGAGCAGCAAGTCCAACACCACCTCGGAGCCCCATCTTTTCAGCCATGACAGGATCTTGGGAATGTTTGAGGAATTGCATCATCTTTTCACCGAGAATGATTTCCTGGTCAGACAAGGGGAAAGTGACTTCCTCAGCAACCGCGCGTAGAGTTGGATTTCCCTCGCGGATAATATCTTTCATATCAATTAAGTGAGCAGCTTTTGTAATACGTTCTATTGCAGACATTTTCTCTCCTTTCATTACCTCTACATGATATCACAAAATGACAAGGATTGAAAGTATTACAGCCTTTAGGATTTATAGAAAATAGATAGGAAGTTCAATTCAATTGTGAAAGAAATACTTATCTGTGATATAATAAAAAGAAAAGGCTTGCATTAGAAAGTAGGGAGAATGAAGATGCAAAGAAGACAAGATAGACATAAACGTGGACCAGTTTTTCATTTTGTGAGAGGCTTTGTAAACTTTTTTAGGAGTTATCGCAAGTGGAGCAATAAGGGATTTGTGGCGATACTCTTGCTAGCAGTTGCTTTATCAATGGGCTTGGTCTTGTTGTTTGAAAGCTTCCAAGGAATCCCCTTAACCAGTCAAAAAAAGGATGCCATTTCTCAAGAAGCAAATAAGACCAATCAAAATACTAAAGATCAGGAAGAGGAAAAAACTGCTAGAATTATGGCCAATGGGGACCTCCTTTATCATATTCCTATTTATCGTTCGGCTTTAAAAGAAGATGGGACCTATGATTTTCATGAGAATTTTGATTATGTGAAACCATGGCTCAAACAAGCAGACCTAATTATAGGTGATTTTGAAGGTACTGTGAACAAGGACCACTATTTGGCAGGTTATCCTCTATTTAATGCACCTGGTGAAGTTATGGATGCCATCAAGGATGCCGGTTATCAAGTGCTAGACTTGGCGCATAACCATATCCTAGATTCACAAATAGAAGGTGTGGTTTCAACAGCAGATGCTATTGAGAAGGCAGGAATGACACCTATTGGAGTGTATACGCATGAGTCACGTGATCAAGCTCCACTGGTTATCAAGGAAGTGAACGGCATCAAGGTTGCACTTTTAGCCTATTCTTATGGTTTTAATGGAATTGAGCAAAGTATTTCTCAAGAAGACTATAACCGCTATCTTTCAGACCTAAATGAAGACAAGATGAAGGCTGAAATTGAACGAGCAGAGAAGGAAGCAGATATCACCATTATCATGCCTCAGATGGGTGTGGAGTATCGCTTGGAACCAACTGAAGAACAAAAGGCTCTTTATCACAAGATGATCGATTGGGGAGCGGATATTATCTTTGGAGGGCACCCTCACGTAGTTGAACCATCTGAAACGGTTGAAAAAGATGGGGACAAGAAACTCATTATCTATTCAATGGGGAACTTCATTTCCAATCAACGAATTGAAACCATGCAAGATGAAGAGAATGCTAAGTGGACAGAGCGCGGCGTGCTCATGGATGTGACTATTAAGAAAAAAGCCGGTAAGACGACAATCGAAACTGCAAAAGCGCATCCTTCTTGGGTAAACCGTACACCAAAAGGAACCTATTCTCCAGAAGGTTATCCACTATTCCTATACCAAACTTATATCTTAGAAGATTTTATCGAGGGTGGTAGTCATCGTGACCAGTTAGATGAAGCGACTAAGGAACGAATTGATACAGCCTACAAAGAAATGAACGAACATGTGGGATTGAAGTGGGACTAGCTTGAATCCAGAGGAAAGTAAATGACGATTAAGGTAATTGCAACAGATATGGATGGGACCTTGCTGGATGCTAGAGGCCAGCTTGATCTCCCACGTTTGGAAAAGATTTTAGATCAGTTGGATAAAAGGGGTATTCGTTTTGTCATTGCGACTGGGAATGAAATTCACCGCATGAGGCAACTACTGGAGCACTTGGTCGATCGGGTGGTTCTGGTTGTTGCAAACGGTGCTCGTATTTTTGAAAACAATGAACTGATTCAGGCTCAGACTTGGGATGATGCCATTGTCGATAAGGCTTTGGCTCATTTTAAGGGTCGAGCGTGTCAGGATCAGTTTGTTGTAACGTCTATGAAGGGTGGTTTCGTCAAAGAAGGTACGATTTTTACAGACCTTGAAAGTTTTATGACTCCAGAAATGATTGAAAAATTCTACCAACGGATGCAATTTGTGGACGAGTTAACATCTGATCTCTTTGGTGGTGTGCTCAAGATGAGTATGGTTGTTGGTGAGGAACGTTTGAGTTCGGTCTTGGAAGAAATCAATGACCTCTTTGATGGCCGTGTTCGTGCTGTATCGAGTGGCTATGGTTGCATTGATATCCTTCAAGCTGGAATTCATAAAGCATGGGGCTTGGAAGAATTACTCAAGCGCTGGGACTTGAACCCCCAACAAATTATGGCTTTTGGTGACAGTGAAAATGATGTTGAAATGCTTGAAATGGCTGGAATTGCCTATGCGATGGAAAATGCTGATGAGAAAGCCAAAGCTGTGGCGACTGCTCTAGCACCAGCTAACAGCCAAGGAGGAGTTTACCAAGTCTTGGAAAATTGGTTAGAAAAAGGAGAATGAAGTGGCAGTACAGTTATTAGAAAATTGGTTACTAAAGGAACAAGAAAAAATCCAAACCAAGTATCGTCACTTAAATCAGGTTTCTGTTGTAGAGCCAGACATTCTTTTTATTGGGGATTCCATTGTCGAATATTATCCTCTGCAGGAACTATTTGGGACTGCAAAGACGATTGTCAATCGAGGCATTCGAGGTTATCAGACAGGGCTGTTATTAGAGAATCTGGATGCGCATCTGTACGGTGGGGCGGTAGATAAAATTGTCCTTTTAATTGGGACGAACGATATCGGAAAAGATGTGCCTGTGAATGAGGCTCTCAATAATCTCGAATCTATCATACAATCCATTGCTCGCGATTATCCACTGACAGAGATAAAATTGCTTTCCATTTTGCCAGTCAATGAGGGCGAGGAGTACAAGCAGACAGTCTATATCCGCACGAATGAAAAAATTCAGAAATGGAATCAAGCCTATAAAGAACTTTCCTCTGCCTATATGCAGGTAGAATTTGCGCCAGTTTTTGATAGTTTGACAGACCAGGCAGGCCAACTCAAAAAAGATTATACAACTGATGGGTTGCACCTTAGTGTTCCCGGTTATCAGGTTTTGACAAAATCTTTGAAAGACTATCTTTTGTAGTTAATTGCTTTCCTTTTTGCATTTTTGAGTTAGATAAGGTATAATGGTTTTATTGTCTTTTGGGGTCGTTACGGATTCGACAGGCATTATGAGGCATATTTTGCGACTCGTGTGGCGACGTAAACGCTCAGTTAAATATAACTGCAAAAAATAACACTTCTTACGCTCTAGCTGCCTAAAAACCAGCAGGCGTGACCCGATTTGGATTGCTCGTGTTCAATGACAGGTCTTATTATTAGCGAGATACGATCAAGCCTTGTCTAGCGGCTTGATAAGAGATTGATAGACTCGCGGTTTCTAGGCTTGAGTTATGTGTCGAGGGACTGTTAAACGAATACATAACCTATGGTTGTAGACAAATATGTTAGCAGATGTTTGGACGTGGGTTCGACTCCCACCGGCTCCATTGATAATTTACATTGTTTTGTAAATCTTTCTAAAACGTTGTTTTTACAACGTTTTTTATTTTATTCTTTGGTATTCTTTTGCAAAAAAAGAATACAACATTTTGTTGTATCCTAAATATTAAATCAAGTCCTGAATTTTCTTAAGTTTTTATCATATTTTCTGTTATAATTAAGGTGCCTTAAGAAAAATAATGAAAAAACTAAATGTTTTTCATATAGTTTTCATTTTTTGTGTTATAATTAAGGTGCCTTAAGAAAAATATTAAGGTGCCTTAAGAAAAATATTAAGGTGCCTTAAGAAAAATAATGAAAAAACTAAATGTTTTTCATATAGTTTTCATTGTTTTAATAGTTTAAAGTCAATCTTATTTTTCTCTAATAGAAAATAATGAAAAAGTAGGTTTAGAAAGAGGTAAGTATCTATGTCTTCTCATAAAAAAGTGTCACTCTCTGAGATTAATCAATCTATCGATACTCCAAATAACAATCATTTCTGGCAAAATTTAAATGCCTTTTTAGGTCCGGGTGCTCTTGTCGCAGTTGGTTATATGGATCCAGGAAACTGGATTACCAGTGTAGTCGGTGGTGCTTCCTATAAGTATAGTCTCTTGTTTGTTATCTTGATTTCATCTCTCATTGCCATGCAACTTCAGCAGATGGCAGGAAAGCTTGGTATTGTAACCCAGATGGACCTGGCTCAAGCAACGGCTCATCATTCACCTAAATGGCTTCGTTATAGTCTATGGGTGATTTTAGAATTAGCCTTGATGGCGACAGATCTGGCAGAAGTTCTAGGTTCAGCGATTGCTCTCAATCTTCTCTTTAAGATTCCGATTATGATAGCAATTCTCTTGACCGTGTTGGATGTTTTTCTCTTATTGCTTCTGATGAAATTTGGCTTTAAGAAGATTGAAGCTATTGTGACAACACTGATTTTAACCATTCTAGCAATTTTTACCTATCTGGTAGCTTTGTCACATCCAAGCTTCCAAGGAATCGTTGAGGGTTATCTACCGAATGCAACCTTATTTGAAAGTCCCTTGCCAGGGCATGAAAGTCAATTAACCTTGGCACTAGGGATCGTGGGAGCAACGGTTATGCCCCATAACCTCTATTTGCATTCTTCCTTGTCTCAAACTCGGAAAATCAATCACAAGGACAAGAATGATGTTCGAAAAGCCGTGCGCTTTATGACCTGGGATTCAAATCTCCAATTATCCTTGGCCTTTGTGGTTAACTCCCTTCTATTAATTCTCGGGGCGGCTCTCTTTTTCGGCCATGCATCTGAGATTTCTGCCTTCTCTCAAATGTATAATGCCTTGCAGGATTCTACTATTGCAGGAGCTATAGCTAGCTCGACCTTATCAACCTTGTTTGCCTTGGCTTTATTAGCCAGTGGTCAAAATTCGACAATTACGGGTACCTTGACTGGACAAATCGTTATGGAAGGTTTCTTGCATATGAGATTACCTCAATGGTTCATTCGTTTGGCAACTCGTCTCTTTGCCTTGTTGCCTGTCATGATTGTAGCGGTTCTGTTTGGTCATCAGGAAAAAACATTGGATCAGTTATTGGTTTATTCACAAGTCTTTCTTTCGATTGCTCTTCCATTTTCAATCTTCCCACTGATTTATCTAACTTCTAAGAAATCACTGATGGGAGAATTTACCAATGCCAAATGGAATACCCTCCTTGGCTATATCGTTTCCATTATCTTAACAATTCTCAATGTGAAATTGTTATTTGATATTTTCTAAGAAATTCACCCGAGTTATAAAACAAGCATATAAGAAAAAAGATACCCAAGATTGTACTGCACCCCAAAAGTTAGACAGAAAAAATCTAACTTTTGGGGTGTTTTATTATGAAATTGAGTTATGATGATA